>PKXI01000144.1 GCA_003133425.1 Acidobacteriaceae bacterium | reverse complement strand
AACTACGCGCGGGACATCCTCTAGTTGTCAACGGTCAAAGACAGTCATTGTTTCCATGGATGGCGATCGATCCCGTGCAACACTTCGTTCTCCGGGAGATATGACTCCCGGAGATTCTCATAGCGCGCTTTGAGTCCCTGGTTCCGGAAAGCACTTGGAAAACAGATCTTCAATTCGATGCACTTCGTCTGCATCGAGTGCCGCGAATTCTTTCGACAACGCGCGCTTCGATAGCTTTCCATGACCCTGCCTCAGGAAGCCGTGCAACATTTCGATTTGGCTGTCTGGCATATCAACAACCGTTTGCATCCCCTGCACAAATTGATCGTAGCCCTGAAGATATGCGACTTCCTCGGGAAGATCGTGCTCGACTGTTTGTTGAACACAGCTATAGAGGAATTCAGCATGGGCTGTAGCGTCGAAATAACGATAATAATCGGCCGTCTCATTCCGCACATTTACGTTCCCGTCCGGTGTGGGCTTCCAATCGATGAACTCAAGCAGTGGCTTTGAATAGGATTCCAGCACACCGCGGTAGGCCGAGATCTCGCGAAGAATCGAGGCACTGACTGGAAAGACAAGTCCTGGTGGGTTATACCCGGCCGCCGCAAGCACATGGTGGATTAACCATCGATGTAGACGCCCATTACCGTCCGCAAACGGGTGGATGTACACAAATCCAAAAGCTGCGACTGCAGCGGCAACAACTGGATCGACGCCTCCACCCCTAGTGTGGGCATCGTACGCAATGACTCCCTCAATCAGATCTCGCAGATCCTGTGGCCGCGCGCTGACATGGTCTGGAAGCGGCTCCTGGGTCTGGCGGTCATGTGTTCCAACGAAGCCGCCTTCAGTCCGCAATCCGAGTTGAACAAACCTGGCGTCGCCAATGACAATCTGTTGTAGCCGCTCCAACTCCGGGATGCTGAGCGTTCGTGTCCCGGCCTCGCGAATGGCGCGTCCCCAACGTGCAGTGCGTTGCACCGAAGGCCGTTCTCCTTCGATCCAAAATGATGATTTGCTATCACTCAACAGAAGAAAGGCCGCCGCGCGGGTGATCACATCCGCATGAGCATGCGCGACGATGGACCGTGCCTGCTGGTCAAGCCCTTTGCTTGCGTACGCAGAGAGTGCGGATGTCTTCCGCACCATCGGGCAGAAGGCTCTTGTTCCAGGCAGATTATCAATGACTCGATGACGGGAGGACATCCTTCCCTTCATGAGGGCGAATTGTTGGTCTGGATCGACGACCGTGACAGCTCGTACTTTCCCTGGCTGGGGCACATCCAATTCAAGGCCCGTGAGCCATTCGTAGAGATACCAGAGTTTCCGACTGTAAATTCCGGTCGGCTTGGAAGAAACGACCTGACCGATCTCTTGGGTAGGAACGGCGCGAAAGAGTTGCGCCAGAACCCCGAGATCGACGCCCTCCCACTTGAGTGCGAATTCTATGTGTCCAGCCAGGGTATCGTCGGGACAATGAGCGGGAGTCAGGAGCAGCCACGCCTCCGTAGAAACCGGATGATGCCTGGTGGCAATGGCAGCCAGTTTGGATGGCAGCGGTAGATGGAGCGCATACCGATCGATCAGCGCTGCATAGCCAGCCAAGGAGCCAGCTTCAGGAAGTCGTCTTCCGTTAAAATCGTTAACAGTGCGCAAAATACATTCACCTGGAGGTCTCTTCTGTTGACTGTGTTCACCCGAACTGTTCTCTCACAGAGTACCTAAATTGTTGAGATCATTCACCTCATGCTGATTATATTCTCATATATATATGATCTGCAAATTATGTTCACCATTGAACCCTGTCCTTCGCCAAAATTAGATCCGGGCGATATGAGGGTGCCTCTTAATTGTTAAGAGAATCACGAAGACGCCTATCGGTCCGGGCGTCCACACATCTACTTCCGGCCAGATTTCAACTGTGTTCGGTTTGATATAACGCATTCATGCGGCGTTTGCTGAGGCCTTTGTTCGGCCTGTTCATTCGGTCGGTTTATTCTCGCAGTGACCTCCTTCTGGAAAACCTAGCCTGAGGCAGCAACTTGCGGCGTTGGAGCGCCGCTGCTCTCGGCCGCGATTCTCTACTCCAGACAGACTATTTTGGGTCATTCTTCGTCGTCTGTGGCCGGACTGGCGGCGAGTCTTGATCCTGGTCCAGCCCGAGACTGTAATCCGCTGGCATCGCGCGGGTTTCAAGTTGTACTGGAAATGGCTCTCGCGGAATCGGCGAGGTGTGGGAAGAAGATCTGTGAGCAGGGAATTGCGAGAGCTGATCTTCCGCATGATTGTTGAGAACTCGACTTGGGGTGCACCGCGCATTCATGGAGANNGGTGGATGGCATTTCTGATCAATCATCGTGAAGCTATCGCAGCAATGGACTTCTTCACCGTCCCGACGCTCACCTTTGGAGTTCTATATTGTTTCTTTGTCATTGCGCATGACCGACGGCGCATTTTGCACTTCAATGTGACCAGGCATCCTACCAGCGCCTGGGCGATTCAGCAACTACGTGAGGCCTTTCCCTACGATTCCGCTCCTGGATACCTGATTTTCGATCGCGGTACAAACTTTAATCAAGAGGTCATTGACACGGTGAAGGGCTTCGGTATCCAGCCCAAGCGGACCAGTTTCAGAAGCCCGTGGCAGAACGGTGTCGCCGAGCGCTGGGTCGGTAACTGCCGCCGTGATTTGCTCGATCATGTGATCGTCTTGAACGATCGGCATTTTAAGCGTCTGATGAACGAGTACGTCCGCTACTATCACGAAGATCGCACTCACCTTGGGTTGGATAAGCAAACTCCGGCGGGCCGCAACGCAGAGAAAACAAACACGGGCAGTACAGTCGTCTCCATATCACGGCTCGGTGGATTGCATCATCGCTATGACTTGGCCGCCTGAACTGAGGGTTCGAGAATTCCTCACCAGGATTAAGAATGATCGCCGGGAAAAGTGTGCTTGCTGCGCCTTCGCGACGGACTCGCCACAGTCTTCGTGACTTTCCGGGGTCAACGAACACCGTTCTCTCCAATCGAAAATCCCCTCCAAAACTGTTCATCAATTAAGAACCAGCCTTTTTGGCGCCCGCATGGGATTTTGGCGAGGGACAGGTGTACCTGATAAGTAACGCC
>PKXI01000402.1 GCA_003133425.1 Acidobacteriaceae bacterium | reverse complement strand
AAGATCGCCAATGCCTGGCAGGAGGGGATGCAGATCCGAGAGATCATGGTCTTCCTCCACAGCCATGGGGTCCCCACCACCTCGAGAAACTCGAGCGGTTCGCCGCCGTTGGTGGCAATGGTGGCAATCGCTTTGCCGGCGTCCATTGCGCTGCCCCCGCCAAGTGAGATGATGACATCGCAAGCGGAGTCTTGCACGCGTCGCGCGCCCTCCCATCCTGGAGGAGCGCGATTGACCGGACAACTCGGCTTTCTTGTGGCGGCAAAACCATCTTCGGCACTCACCGCATGTTAGCTCTCGTCGTCCGGTCCCATTCAAAGAATTACTTCATTCCTGGATTCGCTCTTCGGTAGGATCAGGACGGAGTCGAACGAAGTATGGTCCTGGCTGCGTGCCTCATTCTGACATTCCACTTGGCGTGGCTTGCGCTGGTAATCTTCGGTGCGTTCTGGACGCGCGGGCGTCCGGCTTGGAGTGCGATACACATTTTGGCCTTGCTCTGGGGGATCTTGGTTGAGGTGAGCCCTTGGCCCTGTCCGCTCACATTAGCGGAGCAGTACTTCGAATCACGAGCCGGCTGGATTGCATACCACGGCAGTTTCCTGCTTCACTACCTGGACGCGATCGTTTATCCCAACCTTCCCGGATGGGTCGTGACAAGTTCGGGTGTGGTCGTGTGCACTGTGAATCTCGGCATCTATTTCCGGCGACTGCGAAGGAGCCAAATCTTCACTGGCAGGGCGCGTTAGGCCTGAACTCCTAGGAGCATGAGCACTGATAAACTGGGTCGCTATCGTTCCTGGACACTGGCCGACTTCAGGGGAGGAATCCCCGTGGACGGCCTTGGCGGCTGGCCGTGATTCGCACGTCACGTGATTTCCTCTCATTTATCGTGGTAAAGATCCGGTGCTTTTGGGAACTCAGAACTGACGCTGCAGGAGCTTTTGCTGCCAGCTCAGAAGCATTTTCTCGTCTGGGTCATTCCAGTTAAACAGCTCGAAGATCCTTCGGATGATCCTGCGCGCGATCGTCTCCGAGTCGGCCCGCAGCTCTGAGACTCCGGCGGTTTCGCTGATCTCGAACTCCGGCACTTCGATGCGAAAGTCCCCGTACAACACAGCACTCGGGTCGACTGAGATTAGGCGACGTCCCTTAATGCCCGATGCACACACTGTGAGATGGACGCGTTCATCCACCGATAGGATCGCTTCGTAGAAACGCGTGGCAAAGAGCACCCATTCCGTGACCGAATAGATGAGGGCAACAAAGGAAATTACGTTCTGGCCGGCGAGCCCGTGCCAAGTGTCTTCACCGATGCCGCAGGACCACACCACAAGACCGCTCTTGTAGGCCCGCAGCGCCTCTGGCCGCTGGCCTCGTGCGTTGAAGTACGACTGACTGCCGCCGTCGAAGTTAGTCCAAACAGCGCCGGTCACCCTTCCAACGATCGGAAATGCCCAGCCCCTAAGACTGAGCGCCGATTCCTGAACCAGCCGTTGCAACTGGCTCGTGGAGGATATCCGGCTTGCGATATAAGTCTCGGGCCGGAGTTGCACAGTCCAGCGCGGCAGCTGCGCAAACGTGCCTTCGTCAAAGTTCGGAGAGGTAGCGTTCGGCATCCTCGACCTCCGCTTTGAACTCGGCTCCCGGTTGGGAAATCGCTGTCGTCTGATTGGGGAGAACGATTTGCTTGATGGCGCGGAGAAGATCATCCTGGCGGCGCATAAGCCCGCGGTTGAGCAGTTCCCGCATCGCATCCGCATCTTCGATCGCCTCGGAAGTTGCCTTGTCGGTCCTCATGTAGAGAGCCGCCCTCCGCAGGATCAATCTGTTGTGATTCACGAAGCTGTTGGCGTCGCGCGCGCACAGAATTGGAACGTCGGCGAACTCAGGGATGTCAATTGCAACCACCCGTTTCTCGTCGACAACGATCCGATGAACGTTCGAGGTATGGCGCGGGTCGGTATACTTCTGCACAAAACTGTTGAACTTCGTTTGATCAAACGATGTGTACTGTTCTTCGGTGAGGCCTTCGAGAGCGCCGGATTTGTCGTTCACGCCGATGAGGATCACCCCGCCGTCACGGGTGTTGGAAAATGCCAAGATGTCCTTGGCGATTTCACACTTCTCGTCGTTGCTGGCATCTTCCCAGGAGAACGCACCCTTGTAATCGAGATTACGGTTCTCATTCCCCAGGCGGACAAGTTCACGGATTCGTTCGACGGATATCACAAATATCGTAAAACCCTCCTCTCCCTCATGATAGCTCAGGCTCAAATGAACTGCCTCTCTGGTCCTGACCGCAACGAAGCGAACCCCACTTTCAATTGGCTCCTGTCGACCATTGGTGCAGGCAACTCATATTGGTGCAGGCAATTCACCCTTCAGCACATTTTCCGGAAACACGAGAGATAAGTCCCCTCAAACGCCTTAGCGCCAGGTCAGCCAGTCGCCATGAATACATCTGACAGATTCCATGACACTTGCCGACATTTCGGGACTTATCTCGAAATCCGTCCCTAAGCTTCAGATAATGGGCCGCTTCCGCGACGGATTTTCCCCAATAACTGTGACACCGCTCACGCAATTGGTTATCGCCGAAGTCTGCCTCGGGAATCCATTGCCAGATCGCGTGTAGTCTGACAGAATTCCAGCATAAAGAGGTGGCAATCTGTGATCTCCCGTACGGCTCCTCGCTATCCGCTTCTGCTGGTCAGCGCATTGCTTCTCGTCTCACCGCCCCTCGCCGTTTCCCGGAACGCAGCCCATCTGGCGCCGCCCACCAAGCTGCTCTTCCAGGCTGCCGGGCAGGCCCGCCGCGATCAACTGGCCAGGATTCCGGAACTCCTTGCCGACCCGGACCCCAATGCGCGGACGGCGAATATGGAAGCGATTCTGAAAACCAACGACGCGACCATGATTCAAATGGCTCTGCGCCTGGCATTCCAAAGCGACGATGCGAATCTGCGTTCCCTGGCCATGCGAGCGTATATTGCAAATTTGAAGGAATTGACCTTCGATATCGTATTGCCGGCTCAGGTAGAACAGCAGTACGAAGCAGTTCAAGACGCCCCCCAGAAATCCGCTGAGTTCCTGAAAACCTATCCTTATGTGGGGGCGCTCGTGCAACTAGGATTTAAGGTCCATCTAAAGTTCCTCAGATACAACAGTTCAGAGCCCACTGGAGATGTGCAAACAACTTCGGGGGCGCCCGTCCCGTTTACGATTTCCGGCGACCGGCTATCGGCCAGGGTCCCGGTTTCGGGCTGGTGTTATATCGATTTCAGGCCATCGAATAATATGACTCTTCTGGGAACGATGAATTGTGAACAGAACGGCGTCTTCCGCTTCCCGAGGTTGGGATTATCCGCACCGATTTTCTGAGTTTCTACTCATGCATGAAGGTGAGCCCTGAGAGCACCATGGCACCGCCGCTGCCGGTCTTAAGGCTCACGCGAATCCTGCTCACTGTCGATGTCACGACCGGGCATCGGATCGATGCATCCCCTTTTGCAATGGGGCAGTAGTTCAGGCTGGCCCAGTTCTCGCTATCCGGGGCCGCGCTAGCAGCGACATCCATGCCTGTGGGGGCGTTCCCAGCGGATGAGAAGGCAAGCGCCACGCCTTGCAGGTGGAAGGGTTTATCAAATACGACCATAAAGGCAATGCGGCCTTTGTCTGGCACTACATCCCATCCGGAATCGCCTGTCCGATAAACGTCATTTGGGCCGTGGTTGGGGTCCGGCGTGGACCCTGCCAGCTGGACCACCGGCGCCTGCGCTGAAGTTGCATTCCTGGCTGCTGCCGCGTTTGGCCGGGCCGCATCGATCAGCCCGCGAATCACATCCGCTCTCACCGCGTAGGCTTCGTTGCTCGCATCGTCCACTTCAAACACAATGCCCAGCAGGCCATCGTCGTCCAGCACTACGCTGCCGCTCCAGCCCTTGACAATGCGGTCGGCAGGATTGGCTGGCTGGACGGCAAAGATCGAGCCGGCGCCGGAGTCCGCGGCCGCCGCGCGCCAGCGGACGGGGACGCGAACAATTCCATCCTGCTCCGTTGTTTCGATACGGGCGCTGGTTGTTTCCTTTACGCGCCGCGCCACGCCGATTGCAGATAAGCGCCCATCGCCGCAGACGGAGGGATCATTGCCGCCAATCACGGGCAGCACGGCGATATCGGGATCTTCATCTGTCCTGGGTAGTACCAGCGGTTCACCAAGCGGGAGGGTATGCCCTTTCTCATCGACGATCTGGATGCGAGACGCGACACGGCGGTCCGCGAGCTTAACGACATGGCCGGCAGTTGCGACCTTGCAGACGCCATCGTAATCGAGAAACATCCAACCTTGGCCGAATGAGACGTTCGTTACTACGCGCACCACGCCGGCATGGGCAACGCCCGCGCAAAGGAGAACACCCGCAACGGCAAACAGCCTGAGGCGAATCATTTGGGAGGCGATTCCTTATCTTTGGGCCACGTTAACGAAAACGCGTCCAGGGACCACCAGCACAGAGCAATCAGGGTTCCGAGAGCTGCAAGCATCTTATACGCCTTAATCAGACTGGGGTCTTCAAATAACTGGTTTAAGCGCGTGACCTCAATAATGTCCGGCTCACCCAGGTTGGGCCGGTAGAGAGCGAGCTTTGGAGTATCGGTGGCCAGCTCGACGCTGAGCGCGGGTTTCTCGCGATCGACATAGGCCGCGCCCCACCAATTCGCGACGAAATCGGCCCCGTCCTTTTCCTGCTTGTCGTCGGGCGGCGGACTCACTTGCTGAGGGGCATAAGCCTCAAGGCGCGATCCTACGGGAAGATCGAGGACTGTAACCGGGTAGAGCGTAGCGCGCAAACCCAAGAACCGAGGAGGAATCTCGAGCGCCCTGGCCGACACCGTTATTTGTCCGGAAAGCAGAAGCGTCGGGTCCGGGTCGGGACTCTTCATTCCCTTGAACTCGGAGCCGACTCGCGCCTTGCCCCAGATCGGCAATGGCAGCAGCATGCTGGAAAGCGGATTGGCAGGAGGCTGTTTTCGCGCAGAGCCCTGCGCACAACTCTCGTCCGTCTCGATATAGGTACTGCCTTTCAGCGCCAACGTTCTGCCGTCGCCGTCCGGCTCGTATTCTCCGGCGATAGCGCTTTGTTGTCCCGCATCCGGCGGGACGATCCGGATCGAGAGCGGGCCATAACCTACTCGACCGTAGACAACGTTTGCCTTGAGAACAGGAAGGATCAGGCCGTCGATGCATTTGCCGTCGAGGGCCGGATCGCCGGTGGCGATGCGCATCTGACGCACGGGAACGGCCGCTAGCCGCGGCTGAGTCACTTCAAACTCGACACGTTCGCTCAGCGCCGAAACCTGCGAGAGGCTTTGTACGCGCGAATTGACGGCATTAAGAACCCAACCCACTAACCCGACGGTGGGAACCGCAAAAACGGCGATAAGTACAAGATGCTGCATATGCCTGCGGCTGGGAGCGACTTTGGGCACAATTCTTCCGGCAAGCCGCCTGAGGGAAATGCGCTGCGATGGCGCTTTGTTCTTCATGGCTATGGAAGCTGGACGGAGAAATGCGAATCTCGCGTCGCAAACCTTTCCCGCACGCGAATCAGAAGGTCATAGCTGCCAGGAGCCAGAGCCGGGCTTCCGCCGAATTCGCACGAAGATGTGAATGAAATCTGCACCGCACTCGGGTCCGACTTGCATTCCGCAGTTGCCGCTTCAACCCCATTCTTGAACAGCGCTACCTTCAGTCGATCCGGCTCTGCATTCACAAGCGCCACGAGCGAAAGAGTTTGGGACGGCTTCGCAGGGGACCTGGATGGAGAATTCATAATAGCGGGAACAATGTCGCCCACATCGGGAGCATTGCAATCGCTAACCATGCGGACAGTCACGGCTATATCCTGAATGTTGTAATGCGAGAGCTGGTCGGGATGGGTCGTTCCGCTTTCAAAGGGCATAAGGTTGCCCGAGGCAGCCGGAATACTATACATATTTTGCGCATAGTAAAGCCCGTCGCGAGTAGAGATATCGACGCAGGCGGAGCGCCCTCCAACCTTGGGCGTAATGTACAATTCGATGGCCTTCGGATCGAATTTTCCCTCAGCCCCGCCAAACCGCAAGCCGACCAGCAAGTTTCCCGAGACCTTTGGCTTGCCGACAAAGTTCTCGATGTACGGCTTATGTTGCAGTTGAATCGATTGCGCCCCCATGCCGAGAGGGAAAAAGCAGATTCCAGTAAGAGGGTATGCAACGCATCGGACACATATCTGAAGAAGCGATCTCAAATTCATCCGTCCCCCTTTCATCGGCATTCAATTTGTAACCAGGGAATCTTCCAGAACCGACCGGACCTGAATGTCAGGAAAGTGTCACCGCTAACCGCCAAAGGTCACGAATCACGCGCATCGTCTGTCAAAGCCCCACTGAGAACCCATTATCCCTACCCCCAAGACAGGAACCCATAGGTTAGACGGAGCGGCGCGTACACACAGAAAACTCGCGATGCCGAGTCTGTTTGTTGCGCATATTGTACACAACTCACCCCTTCAAAAACATCGTGTTTATAGGTCCCGATAAACGCCCATTGCGTCTATGACAGTCCGGTTAGGCGGCGGTGTGGTGCTGCTCCAGTACAAGCCAAGCTCAATCCAACAACCGAGTTGAGACAACGAGCCCCATCGGGAAACCGGTTGAGCCCTGATTTACGTGCCGTTGTCGCCAAGGGTGCCAAGGTGAATGTGCACGTCAAAATAGGCCATCACCTTGTGCGACTGTGGAACGAGCTCAGGGATATGTGGTTACGGGGCGTCTCCGCCGTTGTCATGCGCCCCAGCCTTTGTCATGCAAAACCACCCTACAAGACTGAATTGACTGTAAGATCAGGAAAATGCGGACAATGCGGAATTCACATAACCTACTTAATTTCTGTTATTTATCAATGGAATCAGGAAGATAGGTAAATGTATGGCGGAGAGAGGGGGATTCGAACCCCCGATAGAGCTTTTGACCCTATAACGGTTTAGCAAACCGCCGCCTTCAGCCGCTCGGCCATCTCTCCGGGTCTGTCACGAATTATAGCGGATGTTGTGCTCTTCCTGCGCAAGGCGACAAAGCAAGCTCAACATCTGTTCCTTTCTGGCAGCTGATGGTCACTTCTATTTTGCGCTTCGCAGCCGAATTTTCTGCTTTCTGCATGGGGCTGGTGTTGTTAGATTCACTTGTAATGTTACCCGCCTTCAAACCGGCGCAGAGCAAGATGCGCCTTCTCCCTCTGATTGCGGCCACCTACTTTATGGTGTCGGGCGGTCCGTATGGAATCGAGGATATCCTGGGCGGGGCCGGTTACGGTTGGGCCATCGCAATTCTCCTGGTCCTACCTATCCTCTGGAGCCTGCCCACCGCGCTTATGATCGGCGAACTGGCCAGCGCCATTCCAGCCGAGGGCGGCTTTTACATCTGGGTGCGGCGTGCGTTGGGACCGTTCTGGGGCTATCAGGAGAGTTGGCTCTCGCTCTCAGCCAGCATCTTCGACATGGCTCTTTATCCCGCCATCTTCGTTCTCTACCTTGGCAAGTTCTCCACTGCACTCACTGCCGACTGGAGGGCCTACGCATGGTCGCTGGCCGTTGTTGCGCTTTGCAGCTTATGGAACCTGCGCGGTGCGCCGGCCGTGGGCGAGGGCTCTGTTTGGCTGTTTGTGCTGTTGCTGGCGCCGTTCGCAATCTTTGCGGTGCTTGGATTATGGCGCGGCTTCACACTACACCCAGCGGTGCAATGGGGAAACGCAACCGCGCTTCACGCGAGCGGATTCGGGGCCGGCTCCCCCTTCTCGACAGCGGTGCTGGTGGCCATGTGGAATTACATGGGCTGGGACAACGCTTCCACCGTGGCGCAGGAGGTTGAGAATCCGCAGCGCAATTATCCACGCGCAATGATCGCGGCTGCCGTACTCACGGCTGTTACTTACATCTTGCCGCTGACAGCAATGGCATTCGCCGGCATCTCCGCTAGAAGTTTTTCCACCGGTGACTGGACGGACGCTGCCCGCACTCTCGGCGGCGCAAGCTTTGTTGGAACAGCTCTCGGAATCGCCGTCATCGCCGGTGGCTGCATTACCGGCGTGGGCATGTTCAACGCACTGTCGATGAGTTACACACGACTGCCCTTGGCTATGGCCGATGACGGCATGTTGCCGCGCGTACTCGCCCTGCGCAACCGCCGCGGTGTGCCATGGGTGAGTGTGCTTTTTTGTGGATGCGCCTGGGCACTGGCGCTCAAGCTTCCATTCGAGCGCCTCATCTCCATCGACCTCATACTCTATGGTTCGAGCTTGTTGCTGGAGTTTGTTGCGCTGGCCGTTCTTCGGTTCCGCGAGCCGCAGCTGCACCGCCCGTTCAAAGCGGGTAACGTGGTATTTGCCTGCATGCTGGGCGTTGGGCCGGCGGTGCTTATTGCATATGCACTTTATGTTTCGCGCGCGGAAAAAATAATTGGAACGACATCAGCGCTGCTCTTTGCAACTGCGGTGGGCCTGTTGGGTCCGGTGCTCTACTGGCTTACAGCCGCACCCTTTGCGCGGCGTCGCCTGGCCTCGGACCCGGCCTCAGAGTAGTCTGTTCCGCTTACACTGCAGCTTTCTTTTTATTCACGTGGTGTTTTGTCTTGGCGTCTCGAAACTGCTTGGCGGCAATAACAACGCGGTCGCGAGCATACGCGGCATCACGCCAGCCCTTCATCTCCACGCGCTTGCCTTCGAGATCTTTGTAGATGGAAAAAAAGTGTGTGATCTCTTTCAGCATGTGGGGATAAATATCGGTGTAATTCCAGATATTGGCGAAGCGCGGGTTGTTCTTTCCCACTGCGAGCACCTTCTCGTCGAGAACGCCCTGGTCCAGCATCTCGAGCAGCCCGATGGGGCGCACTTCCTGCACACAACCGGGGAAACTCGGGCCGGGCACCAGCACGAGCACATCGAGTGGATCGCCGTCGTCGCTTAATGTGGAGGGGATGAAGCCGTAATCGCCCGGATAGTGCACCGGAGAATGTAGATTGCGATCGAGCTTGAAGACGTGCATTTCCTTGTCGTATTCAAACTTTTGGGTCCCGTCCAGGGGAATTTCAATCACCGCGCGAAATACTTCGGGGGAGCGGTCGCCGATGGGCAGTTCGAGATAGTTGACCATTTCGATTTACTTCTCCTTTGGGTTGGGGAGGGTGTCTCCGGGGCCGGGAATCAAGCCGGAATTATGGCAATGACGAGCAACATACCGGCGGCAAAACTCGGTGAGTGGGGGACAAGCCGCCGGAACTACTATAATCGCGGATAATGAAGGCACATGTCTATGTCACGTTGAAGACATCGGTCCTGGACCCCCAGGGCCAAACCATCCAGAACGCGCTGCGGAAGATCGGATTCGCAGAGGTAATCGCGGTGCGGCAGGGCAAGTACTTCGAGCTTACCCTCGCCGAGGGGCTCACGGCCGACGCTGCCCGCGCACATGTGGAGCGCATCGCTCGCGAGGTGCTCACCAATCCAGTGATCGAAGAGTACACCTACCGTATTGAGGAATAGATACCGGGGCTGGGGTTCTGAGCGGGTTTTAGACGCAGCATTAAGCGCGGCGCAAAAGGCCTGGATCGGCGGCCTATGTGGTTCTATTCAAAAACGTTAAATGTTTGCTTGAATGGTGTGCCATACCCCCGAAATGTTCGCTTAAAGGGTTACGAAACGGGGCCAAACGTTTGCTTAGGTGGTTCCATTTCTTTGAGGGGTTAACCCTTTTTGCAGCCCAAATTGGCGTTTTGGCTGCTCACAAGGTTCTGTTATTGATCCGGCCCATAAATACTGCGACTTTGAGTGTATTCGCGCATCCAATTTGCATGGAACAAGAGGACGCTCGCAAGTTGAGTTCGGCAGCACAGCATGAGCGCCGGCGGCAAGTGATCCGTGCCTATAAGCGCGGAGTAAATCGGCATCGGATCGCGCAAGAAGTTGGCTTGAGTTACACAGCCGTTCGCCTGATCGTCAAGCGCTACGAAGATCAAGGTATTCGTGGCCTTGATATAGGGCAGCGCGGCAGGCCCGCACGCAGCGGTCGCAGCTTGACCGCCGAGCAGGAAGAGCATATTCAACGCCTGATCAAGGACAATCGTCCCGAGCAATTGAAGATGGACTTTGCCTTGTGGACACGCGCCGCCGTCATGCTTTTGATCGAACGCGAGTGCGCGATCAAACTGCATGTGCGCAGCGTTGGGAAGTATCTCAAGCGCTGGGGATTTACGCCGCAAAAGCCGATTCGCCGCGCCTATGAGAAGTCGCCTGCCGCTGTACAGAAATGGCTCGACGAAACCTATCCGGAGATCAAGCAACGCGCCAAAGAAGAGGACGCCGAGATTCACTGGGGCGACGAGACCGCAGTGGTCAACACGGATGTTCGTGGCCGTGGCTACGCGCCCAAGGGAGAGACACCGGTGGCCTATGTCGTTGGGGGGACAAGGCAGAAGCTGTCGATGATTTCAACCGTTACCAATCAGGGCAAGACAAGTTGGATGATCATCGACGGCAACTTCAATCATCTGCGGTTGATCGAGTTCTTTGAGGCTTTGATCAAGCAGACAGGACGCAAAGTCTTCCTGGTGCTCGATAACCTCGGCGTGCATCACTGCGCGCCGGTCAAAAGGTGGCTGGCTCAGCACTCCGAGCAAATAGAAGTCTTCTACCTGCCCAGCTATTCCCCCGAACTGAACCCGGATGAACGGCTCAATGGAGACTTGAAACATGCCATCGAAACTCGTGTTCCCTGCAGAACAAAAGACAAGTTGCGCAACGCAACAACGGAACACATGACGGCAATCGAAAAGAATCCAGAAAGAGTCAAAGCCTTCTTCAAAGACCCCTTCATCAAATATGCCGCGTAACTGTATTATCGGGCCGGATCAATA
>PKXI01000086.1 GCA_003133425.1 Acidobacteriaceae bacterium | reverse complement strand
CCGGCGCACTCGAAATGATGATTCTCGAGTCGCTCCGCCGCCAGCCGGCGCATGGATACGCGCTGGTGCAGCACATCCAGCAGCGATCCAACAACCTGCTGCAGGTAGAAGAGGGCTCGCTCTATCCGGCACTTCAGAGGCTGCTGAAAGCGAAACTGGTGAAGGCCGAGTGGGGCGTCTCGTCCACCAATCGCCGTGTGAGGACCTACCAGATCACGGCTTCAGGCCTTCGCCATTTGGAGCAACAGATTTCCAGTTTCGAGCGTATGTTCAAGGGCATAGCGCTAGTCCTCAATCCGGGCAAGTCCCCTGCCAGCTAAGAGAGAAGGTTCCAATGGTCTGGATGCCGAACATCTTCCGTCGCGGCAAACTCTACGATGACCTCTCCGAGGAGATGCACCTGCATATTGAAGAGCGCGTGGAACAGCTCATGAGCGAAGGCCTGAGCCCGCAGGAGGCCAGACGGCGGGCGCGCATCGCATTTGGCAATCCGGCGCTGGTTGAGGAGCGCAGCCGCGAGGTGTGGCAGTGGCCGACGCTGGAGTCGATCTTGGCCGACGTGCGCTTTGCGCTGCGGCAGTTGCGCAAGTCTCCCGGATTTACCACGGCCGCTGTGTTGACGCTGGCGTTGGCCATCGGCGCAAACGCTGTGGTGTTCGGGGTGATGGATGGCCTGGTGCTGCGGCCGCTGAATGTGCCGCAGTCTGAGAACCTTTACGGAACCCAGTACGGGGACAATCCCGCGTGGCAGGCGTACCCCAACTACCTGGACCTGCGCGATCGCAACCGCAGCTTCGAGGACCTGGCAGCATTCACGTTCGCCCTCGGTGTGGGCCTGGACACGGGCAAGGATGCAATTGTCGCAAGCGGCTTTGCAACGACGGGCAACTACTTCGACGTGTTGCGCGTTCATCCCTATCTTGGCCGGTTCTTCCACGCCGCCGACGAGCGCGGCCCCAACAGCGCGCCATACATCGTGCTCACCTACGCTTATTGGCACACACGATTCCTCGACGATCGAAGCATTGTGGGCCGCACCGTTCTGCTCGACAAGCATCCTTTCACGGTGATTGGTGTGGCGCCGCCTGGGTTCCAAGGGAGTTTGATGTTCATCTCTCCCGATTTCTTTGTGCCTATCGTCAACGCGGGACAGTTGGGCGAGTGGGACCAGAACAATCGAAGTAATCGCGGCGCGGTCTTTGAGGAGTTCGGACACTTGAAGCCGGGAGTGACTCCCACCCAGGCTGCGGCCGATGTGGACGCCGTGGGCACGTACCTGGAAAAAACCTACCCCAACGAAACTGCACACCACAGCACTATCGTTTCCCGCGTGGGCCTCACTGCTTTTGGCTCCGGAGTGCGGGCATTCGTTGCGAGCTTGATGCTGCTGGCTGTATTGATTCTGCTGGCGGCATGCGCCAACCTGGGGAGCCTGTTCGCTGCGCACGCCGCC
Source organism: Acidobacteriaceae bacterium (assembly GCA_003133425.1). Next base: position 1,668 of record PKXI01000086.1, on the reverse strand, counting down.
GACCGTTCCCGCGAAGTAGCTCTGCGCCTCGCGCTCGGTTCCAGCCGCAAACGCATCCTCCGGCAGTTGTTGACGGAAGCGGTGCTGATTTCACTTGCAGGGGGCGGTGTTGGACTACTGGGCAGCGTCGTGTTGCTGCGCCGGCTCAGCATGTGGCAGCCCATTGCCGGCGCTCCGATTCACCTGCCCGTTTTTCCGGACGCAAAACTGTATTGGTTCGCCCTGGCTCTGGCGCTGGTGAGCGGATTCCTCTTCGGCCTTGTTCCCGTGCGTCAGGTGCTGCGGGCCAATCCGTACGACATTGTAAAAGCCGGCTCCGGCACCAGGATGGGGCGGCGAGTGACCGTCCGCGACGTGCTGCTGGTCGTCCAGATCGCCATCTGCGGCGTTCTCGTCACGTCGTCCATGGTGGCCGTGCGCGGCCTGGTGCGATCGCTCCACAGCAGCTTCGGCTTCGAGCCGCGCAATACCATGCTGGCCGGTGTGAACCTGTCCATGGCCGGCTACAGCGGCGACAAAATACCCGCGATGCAAAGGCGCATGATCGATGCGCTCCAAACCATTCATGGCGTCGAGGCCGTGGGAATGGTGGATGGCTATCCTCCCCTTGCCTACACCGCCGGCACCAAGGTGAGTGCGTTCAAGGAAGACGCAGGCGATCTGCGGCCGGCGAATGCTGTCGTGTCGCCCTTCCGGTATGACATTTCTCCCGGCTACTTCGAGGCGGCGGGGACCAGCCTGCTGGCCGGCAGGACTCTCACCTGGCAAGACGACAAGAACGCGCCGGCGGTTGCCGTCATCAATCGTAACTTTGCCGAGAAGATCTTTGGCTCGGTGACGAACGCAATCGGCGGACGTTACAAGCTGCAAGATGGGACACATGTCCAGGTCGTGGGAGTGGTCGAGAACGGAAAATACCAGGTGCTCACGGAAGATCAGCAGCCGGCGATGTTTCTTCCCTTTCTGCTCGCGCCTTACAGCTCGACCTATCTGGTGGTGCGCTCCAAGCGCGATCCGCAGGAACTGGCAGCGGCCATGAGGAGCAAGATACGCGAGCTGGACGCGGGCCTGCCCGCCAGCACCCAGACATGGAGCAACCTGCTTGAGACGGTTCTGTTTCCCTCGCGGATGGCGACCATGGCGCTGGGCGTGATGGGTGTGCTGGGAGCCATGCTCGCCATCACCGGCATCTTCGGCATGGCGGCGTACTCGGTGAGCAAGCGGCTCAGGGAACTGGGAATTCGCATCGCACTGGGCGCGCAACGCACGGAAGTGTTGCAGACGGCGTTGGGACGGGCGGTGAAGCTGCTGGCAATTGGATCGGCGGCGGGGCTGCTGCTGGGGATTCTGGCGAGCCGGGTTCTGGCGTTCGTGGTGTACCAGGCAACGCCACGCGATCCGCTGGTATTGGTAGGTGTCGTATTGGCCATGGTGTTGCTGGGCCTCGTGGCCACGTGGATTCCCGCGCAACGTGCTCTGTCAGTCGATCCCTTGATTCTGTTGCGCGGGGACTGAGGCAAAGGGGCTTCTTTGTCGAATGCGTGGATCCTGGGAATAGTCAGGAAGACTGCGGCCATTCTCGGTTATCTCCGCCAAAGCACAAATCCACCGTGCTAGAGCCAAATTCTGGGGGTTCCGGTCGAGTGACCGTTAGCCAACATCGGAAAC
>PKXI01000335.1 GCA_003133425.1 Acidobacteriaceae bacterium | reverse complement strand
CGGTTTATCCCGGCGCACCCTGCATTACCGCCTATTCGGAAGTCACAAGTTCGTTGACCGATTCAGACTCTCATCTCCCTACCGTTCGGCTTGCACAAAACCACGGCAGGTGGCCCGCCCATCAACCCCGTAGAATCACCGTGAACTTTGAGAGGCTGTGCCCCGTTCATCGCAGCCTTATCGCGATGAGCGGGTCTTCGGATCAGACCGACACCTGTCATATCCATCGCGGCGGGTGGCCCAGGTCCCAAGGAAGTGAATCGCGCCACTGANNCCCCGGGTCCCTCGCATTTGGGAACGCGGAAGCTCGGGTTCAGTCGGCCGGCACGGTTTTTGCTTCGCGGCGGCCTTTGAGGATTGCGCCGATGAAGACGAGGACACCGGTGCCGACCAGGACAAATAGTCCACCCAAAACCTTGGCGACAGCCAGGGGCTTGTTCACCTCGTCGGCTGAGGGGATGATGGAGAGCGCGACCGTGGCCAGGGTGCTGAGGAGTCCAAGGGAGGCAAGTGTGATGGCGACAGGCTTGCCTCCCGGCACGCAGCGCGCACCGGGAGGGATGGGCCGGCTCTGCAGGCGGATCATGGCGCCGAAGATGAAGAGAAAAGGCAGCAGCGTAGAGAGAACGGTCATGCTGACCAGGATGTCGTAGGCTCCGCGCACCGAGGTGCCGGCCTGGCTGAGCGCGGCGACAAAAACTCCCGCCGCTCCCAGTGCGGAGATGGCTACCCATGGAGTTCGATAGCGCGAGTGAACCCAGCCAAACGCGGCGGGAAGATAGTGATGGATGCCGACGACAAAGGGGAGGCGCGCGTTCGCGGTGAGATTGGCCGCCGCTCCGCCAATCGCGTTGAGCCCAACCAGCAACGCTATGGGGACGAGCAGCCAGCCGAGTCCGAGATGAGCGCTGAGTTGGCGAATTCCGCTGACGAAGCCGTCAGGGCCGCCGATGGCCTGGGTCGGCAGCGCAACCATCAGCGCGGCAGTTCCGCCGATGTAGCCGATGGTGAGGATGCTGCCGCCAACGAGGATGGCCCAGGGAATGGTGCGCCGGGGATTTTGAATTTCGTCGCCCATGGCGGAACCGGACTCAATGCCGGTGTAGGCCAGGCAGATGGTGGACCAGAACACGGCATTGCCGATCGACCAGTGGGGAACCAGACTGGCCGCGGTAAAGCGGGTAGCGGGACCGAATCGCCACCACGAGATTGCAGCCATCACCATGAGCGCGGAGAGTGGGAGAATGCTGCCGAGCGAACCAATGTTGTTGAGCCACTTGGCAACTTGAACGCCCCGGATGTTGAGGAGCGTAATGAGAGTGAGCGAGATTACGGCGAAGCCAACGTAATAGAGCGGACGTGCGGCGAGCGACTGCGCGCGTGGGCCAAAGGCAAACAGCACAGACGCCGCGCCGAAATAAAGCAAGCCGGCGAAGAGGGGAAGATTGGACATCCAGTAGGTCCATGCGGCGATGAAGCCGGCGAAGTCGCCGAAGGCCTCGCGGCTCCAGACATAAAGGCCGCCTTCGTCGGGATGGCGCTCAGAGAGCTCCATGACGGTGGCTGCAAGGGGGACGAAGAAGCAGACAAGCCCGCCGATCCAGACCACCAGGATGCTGGGGCCAGCGGCCGCGCCATTGGCGGTCCAGCGCAAACCGAGTGACACCACCACGTAGAACAACGCCAGATCGCGAAAGCGTATGCCTCGCTTGAGAGCGGGAAGGGAAGACATGTACGGCGGAGCATACCAGAGGCGAGGCTGCCAGCAAAGAAAAATTTCGACGGCAGCTGCTTGCCCGCTGCAATCACTTGTCCGCGTCCTTCAGCACGGCCATCGCCACATTGCGGCCGTTGATGCCGATCACGCTGCCGCCGGGGTAAGTGCACGCACTGCATAGATAAACTCCCCGCATGGGCGTCCGCGCGCTCAGCCTGTTTGCCGGGTGCCCCAGGTCTCGCTTCTGTGACCTGGGATAGCAAGAACCCCAACGCGCATTCCGAGCGCAACCCCACAGACAGGAAAAGCGCAGAAAAACACCGCTGTTTCATCGCAAAATGCACGTTTTGAGGCCTAAAAGGCCCATTTTGCCGTGTTTTCGAGAACTTCTAGGCAACCCACGGCCTCTTTTCGGCACCTTGTTCGCAGCCGGACTGCGGAATTAGGTTGCTTGAAAGGTTATGTGCTCGGAAAAGTACGACCCTATAAGCGAACATTTGACACTAAAACGTAACCATTTATGCAAACCTTTAGCGCTAATGGCGCACCACTTAAGCGACCATTTCGAACCCAGAAATTCATCCTTTTGCGTCGCGAGAAGGCTCGACCGGTCCGCGCTCAAACCCAGTTTTTCTACTCCCGCTCCACCGCCATCGCCACCGAGTTTCCCCCGCCCAGGCACAATGCGGCCACACCCTTCTTCGCGTCTCTCCGCATCATCTCGTAGATCAGTGTAGTCAGCACCCGCGCGCCGCTCGCGCCAATCGGATGACCGATGGCGACCGCGCCACCATTGACGTTTACCTTGTCCAGCCCAATGCCCAGTTCGCGCGTAACCCCCAGCGCCTGCACCGCGAATGCCTCATTGAACTCGAACAGATCCACCTCATCAATGGACCACCCCGCACGCTCCAGCACCAAGCGCACACCCGTGATTGGAGCCAGCATGACCCACTTCGGCGCAACGCCACTGGTCGCCTGCGCGCGGATCGTGACCATCGGCTTCAGCCCCAATTCGCGCGCCCGCTCTGCCGACATCAGCACCACAGCACCCGCGCCATCATTCATTCCCGGAGCATTTCCCGCCGTCACAGTTCCATCCGGTTTGAATGCTGGATTCAGTTTCGCCAGCGCTTCCATCGATGCATTCTCGCGCACACTTTCGTCGCGCCGGAACTCCACGGGCGCGCTGTTGCGATCCTTCGCCGGCAACGGAATTGGAATCGTCTCCGCATCGAATCGCCCTTCATTCCACGCTGCCGCTGCGCGCCGATGACTCTCCACCGCGAATTGATCCTGCATTTCGCGCGTGATGGAATATTTCTCCGCCACCAGCTCGCCCGTCATCCCCATGTGAATGTCGCAGTGCGCGCACCACAAGCCATCTTTGATCACCGAGTCCACCAGCTTCGCATCGCCGATCCGAAGTCCCTTGCGCGCCTGAAGTGATAAGTAAGGCGCATTGCTCATGGACTCCATGCCGCCTGCGACGGCAATCTCCGACGTTCCCAACATGATGGCCTGGGCCGCGAGCGCAACAGCCTTCAGCCCGCTGCCGCAAACCATGTTGATTGTCAGTGCACTCACTGTGTCCGCGAGTCCGCCGCGCAGCGCAGCCTGTCGCGAAGGATTTTGTCCAAGCCCTGCAGGCAAAACACATCCCATCACGCACTCGTCGATACTCTCAACCGCAACACCCGCGCGACGTACAGCTTCGCGCACGACTATTGCACCCAGTTCAACTGCGCTAATGTCGCTGAGCGCACCGAGGAACTTGCCCACGGGCGTGCGCACCGCACTCACAATTACTACATCTTTCATGACGAACACCTCGGTCTCTGCTCATACTGCGCTGAACCACAAGATCAATCTGAGTTCATTTCGGCGCCATGCGCAACGCACCGTCCAGGCGGATTGTGTCGCCGTTCAGCATGGTCTGCGCGCAGATGCTTGCAACAAGCTCCGCAAACTCTTCAGGCTTTCCCAGGCGCTGCGGAAACAGAACTGTCTGTGCCAGCGAGTCCTGCACTTCGTGAGAAAAGCCCGCCATCATCGGAGTCATGAACAACCCTGGAGCAATGGTCATAACGCGAATGCCGAAACGCGAAAGTTCGCGCGCAGCAGGAAGCGTCATCCCCGCTACACCGGCCTTCGACGCTGCATAAGCGATCTGCCCCACCTGGCCTTCAAACGCTGCGATGGACGCGGTGTTAATAATCACTCCACGCTCGCCGTCCGCCATTGGCTCGTTGCCGGTCATGGCATTGGCCGCCAACCGCAACATATTGAAAGTGCCTACGAGATTGATGGTGACTGCGCGGCTAAAGCTTTCCAGACTGTGCGGCCCGTTGCGCCCTGCGATTCGCTCGCTCGGTGCGATACCGGCGCAATTCACCAATCCATGCAATGCTCCGAACTTTGCTTTCGCTGTCTCGACCGCTCGAATTCCATCCGCTTCCTGCGTAACATCGGTCGCAACAAAGCATGCGGCTTCTCCAAGTTCTTTTGCCAGCGCCTCGCCTGCGGGATTGATGTCCGCAAGGACAACGTAGCCGCCGCGATTCACAATCATTCGCGCCGTTGCTTCGCCAAGTCCCGACGCGGCGCCGGTCACAATAAATGCCTTCTTGCCGATCTCCATCCGATTCCCTCAATCTGTCAGCGAGGCGCAAGCACGCTGCGCGCAATAATTACGCGCATGATCTCGTTGGTGCCTTCCAGTATCTGGTGTACGCGCAGATCGCGCACGATCTTTTCGATACCATAGTCGCTGAGATATCCATACCCCCCGAATAATTGAAGCGCCTCGTTGGCTATCTTGAATCCCGTGTCAGTCACGAATCGCTTTGCCATGGCACAGAGCACGGTTGCGTTTGGCTCTTTCTCATCGAGCGCCGAGGCCGCGCGCCATAGAAATGTCTGCGCCACTTCCAACTCTGTGGCCATGTCCGCCAGGCGGAACTGCAGCGCCTGAAACTCCGCCAGCGTCCGCCCAAAGGCCACGCGCTCCTTCATGTAGGCGCTGGCTTTGTTCAGTGCAGTCCGCGCGCCGCCGAGAGAGCAGGCAGCAATATTCAGCCGTCCGCCGTCGAGAGCGGACATGGCGATTTTGAAGCCGGAGCCTTCGGCACCGAGGAGGTTTTCGGCCGGCACACGCACATCGTCCAGAATTACCTGACGCGTGGCCTGCGCATTCCAGCCCATCTTCTTTTCGACGGGCCCGAACGACAGTCCACCCGTCCCCTTCTCCACGACGAATGCCGATATGCCGCGCGCTCCAGCGATTCCCGTGCGAGCCATCACAATATACAGATCCGCATCTCCGGCCCCGGAGATGAACTGCTTTACGCCATTTAACCCGTAGCCGTCGCCGTCGTGCACAGCGCGGGTCGTCAGTGCAGAAGCATCCGATCCGCTTGCAGGCTCCGTAAGGCAGTACGCGCCCAGCAATTCAAAACTGCACAAGCGCGGCAGCCACTGTTTGCGCTGCTGCTCGTCTCCGAATCTGTCGATAACCGACGCGACCATGTTGTGAACAGAGAAATAGCCGCTGATGCAGGGACAACCCGTCGCCAGACCGTCATAGATGAGCGCGCCCTCCAACCGGCTGAGCGCGCTGCCGCCCACATCCTCCGAGACGCACACACCGCCGAAGCCGAGCGCTGCTGCGCTCCGAACCACATCGCGCGGAAAGAATTTCTCCTGGTCCCACTTGATGGCATAGGGCGCAATCCGTTCCGTGGCGAAGGACAGTGCCAAGTCCCGGATCGCCAACTGATCCGCGTTAAGTGCGAACTGGCCTGGTGCGCTTGAATCGCTCACAGCTTTGCCTACCTCATCTGTTCATTTCCCGACGGCCGCCTCTTGGTTGTCAAGCTTGCAACTGCGAATAGGAATCTTCCGCACTGCACAGGGAATCAAACAGGCGCAGATATTGCCACCTATCAAATCTTTTCGAGGAGACCTCAGAGCCATGACCCTTTCCGCCAGCGAATTGAACAAAGTGAAATATGCACCAACAATAGAGGGCGTGCTGCCGGTCCTGCGTCAGCGCTGGAGTCCCCGTTCCTTTACCGAACGCGAAGTAGCCCTTGCCGACCTGGCCCGCATATTTGAAGCCGCGCGCTGGGCTGCTTCCTCGGGAAACCAGCAGCCCTGGCGGTTTCTTTTAGGGGTCCGTAACTCAATTACCCACAAGAGGATAGCGTCAGTCTTAGCCGGGTTCAACAAGGAATGGGCTCCCAACGCGCCGGTGCTAATCCTGGGAACAGCCAACACAAAGAGCGGCAGCGGCGGCGCTGCGAACACGTATGCTCTCTACGACCTGGGGGCTGCCAGTTCCTACCTCACGCTGCAGGCCTCCGGTCTGGGCCTCGTCACACACCAGATGGCTGGCTACGACCACGACGCCGCCCGCCAGTTGCTTGAGATTCCAGAGGGCTACGCCCTCGGCTCCGTCATCGCGCTCGGCTACCAAGGCGAGCCCGCAGCCCTGCCCAACGATCAATTGATTGCGCGCGAAATCGCGCCGCGCGAGCGCAAGCCACTTGGCGAGATGGTCTTCTCCGCCTGGGGCGAGCGCGCAGACCTGGGCTGACCCTGGGCAAAGCGCCGCTTCAAGAATTCGAGTTAAAGTGGATTCAGAACGGTTTGAGAATTTACCCATCTTCTCCACCATCGCCAGGAGGCATTCTCTATTGACCGGTGCCCGGCCTCGCAGCCGCAACGCAACCAGCATTCAAGCCCGCCGGGCTCACGCCGCTGGCCGACCCGGATCGGTCCGGCGCAGACGCATGGGCTGGAAAGGACGCCTGATCCTGGCTTCCAGCGTGCTCATTCTGGGCATGTTCGCCTGGGGCGCAATCGCGCGCCAACTGGCTCCCACTTCCAATACCCCGCTCACCCGCTTTGACGCCATCATCGTACTTGGCGCTCCTGTGGACGACGACGGCAATCCAACCCCGGAGCAATTGGCCCGCGTCACCGAGGCTGTGCACGAGTACGAGCGAGGTGTTGCGCCAAGGCTCATCCTCACCGGGGGAACTGATCGCAATCGATTTGTTGAAGCGAACGTCATGGCCCGCACAGCCATGGCCCAGGGCATCCCGGAATCTGCGCTTGTGCCGGAGATGCAGGCTACGGATACCATCCAGAATGGGTGCTATTCTCTGCGCATCATGCAGCGCCATGGCTGGCAATCGGCTGAGGTGGTTTCAAGCGCCAGCCACTTGCCCCGAGCAGGACTCATTTTCAGCCGGCTGCAGCTCGAGTGGCGCACGCATGCCGCTCCTCCACTCGAACCCCAATCAGCGATTGATTCCAGCACGGCCGATGCGATGGAGACTTTAAAGACGGTACGCTACCTGATATGGGCTCGCCAGACCGACCACTGCCAGCCATAGAGCCCGCGAGGAACCTTTGGGTCGGCCCTCTATTCTCTCTGGGCTCCTTCAGAAAATCTAGGGCGGTCAGCGTTGTCCCCTATCGGCATGGTCCTGTAAGCTGATGAGTGATGCGTCTTCCAGTAAGATTTTCAGCTTCTATAGTTGCCGTCGCCGTTCTGGCTCTTTGCGCCGGGGCCCGCACCGAGGCTCAGGACACAGCCGGTCAGAGTTCGTCATCCCAGAGCTTGCCGCCCCAGAGCACTCCGGACCAGACGTCCCTCAATGGCACCTACATTGCCATTGATCCACTGGCGCTTGTTCGCTACGACAACCGTTTTGATATTTCGCTGGGCATGGCCTACGACCACATGAAGGCCGGCCCGAACCTGCTCCAGGGGTCCAACCTGGGCGGGCTCGACTTGAGTGGCACCATGTGGCTGAGCAAGCACTGGGGTGCGGAAGCCTCGGGCCGCGGCTACCTGGGCACCAGCGGCGCGGCGCCGAACGCCCCGAACAACATCAAGGGCCCGTTTGTGAGTGAGTACTTCTTCACCGCTGGGCCGGAATGGCTCGGGCCGCACAACAAGCATGGCGCGTTGATTGCCCATGCGCTGGTGGGCGGAGTATACGGGAACTTCGAGAATGATCTGCTTGGACAGTCGCCTTCGGTGGTGGGTTTCTACAATAACCAACTCGCCCTGGCGGGCATTGTTGGTGGCCATATTGACCTGAACCGCTCGGCGCACTGGGTCTTCCGCATCACTCCCGACGCAGTCATTACGCGCTACGGCATCAACTACGGGAACAAGATCACTCAGACGGATGTCAACTTCGCCATTTCGGTCGGGCTTGAGTACAAGTTCAAAAAGAAGCGGTAGAGCAGGCACCCAGTCGAATAGGCCAGATCGGCGGAGCAGTCTCAGCGATGCGGGTTGTCTTCGGTTGTCTCCTTCCGAACTACCTGCGCCTGGACAGTCACTCAACCCACAGCAAGATTGATGCGGCCAGAAGCCTAATCCGGTAACCGGTTCCATCCCGGCAATTCCTCGCGTGTTCCGGCTTCGCTACCTTCCTGTGGACCAAACATCCTCGATACAACGCTATGGCCAAAAATGACAGGCTGCCAAGTCCGTCTTTGTGTGGTATTCTCCACCGTTCAGTGACGAGTGCGAAAAGTATCGCAGCAGAATATCATGTTCCGGATAGTGGCACTCCCTGAATGGGATGGATCTTTCAGAAGCGAAGAGAGGCAAAGGCGGGAGCCTATGGATATGAAAGACACACTAGGTGTATTGCTTGCAGGCGGAGCAGGAGAGCGGCTCTTTCCACTTACGCGCGATCGGGCCAAGCCGGCAGTGCCTTTTGGCGGGCATTACCGCATCATCGACATCACCCTCTCCAACTGCATCAACTCAGGCCTGCGCAGGGTCTATGTCCTCACCCAGTACAAGGCACTTTCGCTCAATCGGCACATCCGCGAAGGGTGGACGGGGATTGTGGCCCAGGAATTGGGCGAGTTCTTTGAGCTGATGCCGCCGATGCAGCGTACCGGCGCCAACTGGTACATGGGTACCGCCGACGCTGTTTACCAGAACATCTATTCCATCGGCAGCGAACAGCCCAAGCACGTGATCATCCTCTCCGGCGACCACATCTACAAGATGGACTACAGCCGGATGCTCGCGCACCACAAGGAGATCAACGCCGAAGTCACTCTGGCTACGCTGCCCATTTCTCCCGACGAAGTTTCCCGTTTCGGCGTGGTCGAGGTGGGCAACACCGGAGAAGTGCTCGGCTTCCAGGAGAAGCCAGCTTCCACTGCCTTCCGTTCGCCCTTCAATCCCAATGCGGTGGACGCCTCGATGGGCATCTACATCTTCAATACCGAGACGCTGCTGAAGGCACTGATCGCTGACGCCGAGGACCCTGATTCAAAGCATGACTTTGGCCACAACATTCTGCCCAACATGCTGGGCAAGAAAAAAATGATGGCCTACAGCTTTGTGGACGAAAACAAGAAGCAGGCGCTGTACTGGCGCGACGTGGGCACGCTGGATGCGTACTACGACGCCAACATGGACCTGTGCTCGGTTTCACCAATTTTCAACCTCTACGACAAGACCTGGCCGATCCGCACCCGCGTTCGCCAGTATCCGCCGGCCAAGTTCGTCTTCGGCGAGCCGGGCCGCTCCGGCATGGCAGTCAACTCGGTCATAACCGCCGGCGTCATCATCTCGGGCGCATCGGTGTACAACTCCGTTCTGTCGCAGGATGTGCGCGTCAACTCCTACTCGGACGTGGACGCGAGCATCATTTTTTCGCACGTGAATATCGGTCGGCATTGCAGAATTCGGCGGGCGATTATCGATCGCGACGTGCATATACCGGAGGGGACGGTGATTGGGTACGATCCGGTGGAGGACAAGAGGCGGTATTTTGTGACGCCGTCGGGGCTGACAATTGTCACGCGCGATACTTCGTTGTTCGAAAACCCCGTCGATCCGGAGTTCCTGCAGCGGTACTAGCGACCGGTGTCCTGAGTTGCTTTGACTCAGCTTCTCAGGACTTTTTGGCTGGCACCTTCTTGCCTGCTTTGCGTGCTTTTGACAACCCGATCGCGATGGCCTGCTTTCTGCTGGTCACGTTCTTGCCGCTGCCGCTTTTCAGCTTTCCAGCTTTCATCGCTTTCATTTCGGTTTCCACGCTCTCGCCGGACGCCTTGCTGTACTTGCGCGTTGCCTTTTTGGTGGCCATCGGATTTCCTCCGTTTAACTCAGATGAACGAAAACTCAGCGCTGGTTGCATCTCTGCCATTGCATTCAAAGTTTCTTCCTCAGCCACCAGAACGCGACAGCGCCGGCCATCATCGACCGGCCTTCAAAATCCGCCCGTTGCCCTGCTCCATGCCTGCTTCTTCTCTCCGGGGAATGCATGGCTGTGGTTGGTGAGCTTCCGGGGGTACCCCCACCCATATTCTGTAAATAAGTACCTTTGTTTCAACGGTATACCGGGGCTATGTCGCCGTAAAATCCTCTTAACAAATGACTTATCTGCAGATTCCTCTCAGCAAAGGAGTTAGGGGCGTTTTTTGCCGTGTGCGAGATGTTTCTGTACCGCATCGCAGTATCTGACGGCGAAAGCCTTCTTCTTCCGCGCCGGGTTCTGCGGCACTCGGTTGGGCTTGCCGGGCTTCTCCCCCGCGCCATCAGACAATCGATGCACTTTCATTCAGTATGGGCCGGGGGGATGTAATTATCTGCAAGATGCAGACGGCAAGCTGCGGAAGAAGGCTGATTGCGAGCGAATCGCCGGAAGGGTTTTCGTCCGAAGGCTGACGATTTTCGGGTGAGATATTTCGGCGCTCGAGAACGCGCTGGATCCGGAGTTTCTGCAGCGGTATTAGGACGGAGGAATTCTCCAGACGTGAGGACCCAGGTCTCGAAGCTGAGATTCTGGGTCTTCCAGTTTCTGGGTCGGGATTTCGAAGTCCGGGTTGAGATAGAGCTTCAGGGCAGGCCAGGGGATGGTTATGGGACCTGGGCCGCAGGCATAGCAGGCAACTTGATAGGGTTGGAAGATGATTGTGACGCCTGTCGAGTCCAGGCGCCAGCTTTCAGGGTTTACGACAACGCCGTGGAGGATCTTCTGCATTTCACCCGGTTGAAAGAAGCTCTCGTAGCTCCCCATGGGTGGGCCATCAAGTCGCTGGTGCAATTCTCTGTCGCAGCGCTTCTGGATCGCAGTGTCCCAGCCTGAGTTGGCGAGAAACACATCCTCAGGGCGCAGTTCGCGCTGTTCCTGAAGCAGCCAGTTGAACTCTATCGTGCCGTGATTCGGATGCGCGCCGTGACCGTCCCACATGTTCACGATGGAGGCAGTGACCAACTGCTTTCCGATGATGCCAACGGAGACGCTGGTGTCTGAATCAACGCCGGCATCTGCCTTCCATTGAAGAATGGGCTCGCCCTGGCAGCCATAGGCACAAGCTGTGAGTCTTTGCGCAGCGGCTTCAACGGCCTTGTTCCATGCTTTCCACTCGGGCGTGTCTGTGTTCGCCTGGGGCCATGAGGCGTTTAGAGTTCCGTACTCCGGCGTTCCATCGCCGATGCGCACCTGCGCTCCCGGCGGGGGAGGGTCGGGGGGCGCGTACAGCGTAATTGAACGCTGCACAAAGGTGATGCCTGCCTTGCTATAGACCATTTGGCGCAACTGCTTTGTCCACCAGTCGTAGTAAACCTGGAGGCAACCGGAGAGAACGGCGGAAGAAGTTGAGTTGGCAGCGTTGCAGCGGAGAGCGATAAAGTGCAGCCAGTTGCGCTGATCGGTGCGAACCTCATCCTTCATTTCAGAGGGCGCGGCAACAAGGACGGCGCGGTAAGCGGCGGCCATTTGCTCGTCGGCGGCGCTCAGCGAGGGCGAGGCGCAGATAGCCTTTTCCTGCGGAGTTTTCGCCTTTGCACAATCGAAGCTCGCGGCGTGCGCGAGGCCACTTGCAAATACAAGGAGAATGCACCAACCTGTCCGCATTGCCGGGTACCCATTCGCAACAGATTAGACTACGCCGGTTTTCTGATCAGGTCCGCGTGTTCCACCCCGAGCGACTCCACGAACATGGTTCAAGCGTGGTGAGGAACTTCTCCGCGGGCCTCCGGGACGCGAAAAGAGATTGGGGCCGCTATCCCAGGGTTTGCTGCGCTGCACCCTGGGCTATTTTCCTATCTTCCCGGGACGGCGAGGCTTCGGGGGAATGCTAACCCAGGGTTACACCCTGGGCTATTTTCCTTCCCTCCCTACCGGGAGTGGGTGCAATTTACCTATGGAATAAACGCGGGTTCAGGCGTTATTCGACAACAAGCGGCGCAAGGGATGTGAGCTGCGTTTTTCCAGATCACCCTGGCCTGGCACGCAGGGAATGAGAGCAGAGCGTTTTCCGGTGACGGAACCAACCTCACAATTCCTGCGTATAAACCCCGTATGCAATGCGTGGGCACATTAAGCTGGAGCGGGATGGGGCTGGGGACGCTGGCGAATTGCCCTGGCGACAAAACCATGTCGCTGAAGGGTCCTGCCAGACCGTCGCGGCGTAGTATGGAGGCGCTGGAGATTGGCGCTCCACGGACGCCCGCTCCCGGCGATGCGCAGAGCGGAGCAACCAATTCCCCGGCGACTTTTCTGCCGCGCACGGAGGTGAGACCACTGGACGTTGATTGGTCCCAAATCGTCCGCCGCTGCATGGATGGGGATTCCGGCGCGTGGGCGGAGATGGTCCGCACGCACCACAAGCGAGTGTACGGGCTCTGCTACCGGTTTACCGGCAACGTGGCCGATGCAGAAGACCTGACCCAGGACGTGTTCCTCAAAATTTACTCAAACCTGGCGAGCTTTGACACCAGCCGAGGGAGCCTGCAGGTGTGGATCACCACCATGACCCGCAACCTGCTGGTGGACAACTTCCGCCGCACACGCAACCAGCGGGCAACCGGTTCATTGGACGACGGCTGGGAGTCGGTTGAAGAGCTGAAGCCGATAGACAGGCTGACGTCAAAAGGACCTTCACAGCACGAACTTGCGGCCCAGAAAGAACTCTCAGCGATGGTGCAGAACGCCTTGGCGCGCGTCTCCGTCGAGCTGCGCGAGGCGGTCATTCTAAGGGATTTACAGGATATGGACTACAAGGAGATTGCCCAGGTGCTGGGCATCCCCGAGGGGACGGTAAAGTCCCGCATCAGCAGGGGACGCGCGGAACTTGCGCGCCTGCTGGAACGTAGTAAACGAGAGGTGATGTAACCATGACGGACCGCGCACACATTCCGAGCTCTCCAGCCTGTGGCCAGTGGGAGACACTTTTGGCGGACGCGCTGGACGGGTTGCTGAAGCCCGAAGACGAAGCTACCTTTGCCGAGCACATGGCCGGTTGTAAGGCCTGCACGGCTCTCTTCGACGAATCCCGTCGAGGCCGCGAGTGGCTGGAGTTTCTCTCCCCGGAACCAGAGGTCCCGGCCGGCCTGCTGGATAAGATTCTGGCTCAAACTGGTCCGGGACAGGTAGAGGGTTTCGGCCTGATGACCGGTGGCACCACCGTGCTGCATATGCCCCCTGCCTGGCAGCGTCCCGGCTTTATGGGCCAGGTTCGCCGATTTGCCGAGCCTCGGCTGCTGATGACTGCCGCGATGGCGTTCTTTTCAATCGCACTGACGCTCAACCTGACCGGTGTCCGGCTCAGCAGTGTGCGTCTTGCCGACCTTCGCCCGACTGCTATCCGTTCATTCATGGAGCGGCGTTTGAACACCGCGTCGGTCCCGATCGTTCGCTATTACGACCATCTCCGTTTTGTCTACGAGGTTGAATCGAGAATGCGGGAGCTGCGCCGCAGCACGGAAGGCGAAGGCCAGGGCGGCGACAACACCCAGCAGAAGCCGAGCAGCCCGGCGCCTGGCGAATCCAAACAGATCCCCGGCCACAAGGACGGAGGCTCCCGCATCGACCCTCCTCCGCAACAGTCGGGCAAACCGGTAACTGGACCGGCGCAAGACGATTCCAGTGGTTTTTTTGAAACTTCCCTGAGGTTTGACGGGACGTTCCGCGCATTCCGGCGGCTCCTAAATGGCACGACGGGAATGAAAGAACTGGAAAGGAGCACAGTATGGACTGCGTAAATCACACGGGTGTAAACGCGACAGCCTATTGCCAGAGCTGCGGCAAGGCACTCTGCGCCAGTTGCGTGCGTAACGCGGCTGGAGGGCAGATTCTCTGCGAACCGTGCTGGACGGCATGGCACAGCTATCAACAGCCCTTTGCCGCTCCGCAACCGGGTACGCCGAGCCCTGCAACCGCCGCGGTGCTGGGACTGATTCCTGGCGTGGGAGCCATGTACAACGGCCAGTTCATCAAGGGCCTGGTCCATGTGGTGATCTTCGCCGTGCTGGTAAGCGCCGCTCATGTCTACGGGATCTTTGGCATCTTCATTGCCGCGTGGGTTCTTTACCAGTCGTTCGAGGCGTATCACACCGCCCGTGCGCGGCGCGACGGTCAGCCTCTGCCCGATCCACTGGGACTGAATGAGGTGGGTAACTGGGTGAACCCTGGAGCGCGTGGGCAATATCCGGGGCAGCCCGGTGCAGGTCCGGGCGCGGTAGACCCAGGTCAGGCGGCGGGCTACCCGGGACAGCCAGTATCGACAGGCGAATATCAACCACCGTATCAGCAGGCTCCGTATCAAACTCCGTATCAGGGTCCGTACACGCCACCTCCACCCGGCTTTACCGATCCCGGCACGCCTCCCGTCCCACCGGTGCCACCGGTGCCGCCCATAGGATGGCGCCGCAAAGAGCCAATCGGCGCGATTGTGCTTATCGCTCTTGGGCTTCTGTTTCTGCTAGGGCAGCTGGATATCTTCTCCGGTCGCCTGATTGAATTCACCTGGCCGGTGCTGTTGATCGGGCTGGGCGTCTGGTTGATCGTTCGCCGGCTCAGAGAATCGCAAGGAGGGTCCAAATGAACCGCTACATTCTGATTCGCCGCCTGCGCGGCCCCGCAATTCTCCTGTTAATCGGCGTGATTGCCCTGCTCCATTCGACGGGCATCATCCATAGCTTCTGGCATCTTTTCTGGCCGTTGGTGCTGATTCTGCTGGGCCTGCTATTGCTGGCCGAGCGCGCGGCGCTGGCCTCTGAAGGTGGTGACTTCGGCTGGCCGTACGCTGGCGCGCCCAACCGGGGCGCAGTTGATCCCAGTGCGGCAACCGGCGTTCCACCGTACTCAGAGCAGTCGACGTCGATCGTCCCTGCTTCCTCGCACGACTTCGGGAAAGATCCCGATGGAGGACAATCATGAGCAGCGTACCTCCCAACACGCCTCCGGGCGGCGGACCGCCGCCCCCCTATCCACCCTACGACCCGAAGACACAATGGCGGGTTTACCGTGAGCAGCAGCGAGCTGCCTGGCGCGCCCAGCGCGATGCATGGAAGGCCCAGCGGTACGCCATGAAGGCCGGCTATGCAGGTGCGTACGGCCCGCGCGTTCCCTCAATCGTTGGCCCCGTCATCCTGATCACCGTCGGAGTGATTGCCTTGCTGGTGCTCTCGGGCTATATCAGCGGCAGCCAGTTCTGGTCGTGGTATGCACGCTGGTGGCCGCTCGTACTAATCGGCGCCGGCCTCGGCCTGCTCGGCGAGTGGGCGTTGGATCTGCGCCGGGAAACCCCCGTGCGCCGCAGCGGCAGCTTCGTCGGAATCATAATCCTGCTCGCTTTTCTGGGTTTTGGAGCGGCCGGATGGAACCACATGGGTCCCTGGTTTAACCAGTGGAACAACGACAATGGCGACTTCTTCAACTCCTTCGGCATGCCTGAGCACGATCTTGATCAGCAAGTGCAGAACGTGCCCATTCCCGCCAATGCATCCATCGATATCGAGAATCCTCGCGGGGACCTGAGCATAACTGCAGGCGACACGCCCAATGTGGAAGTGCAGGCGCACGAAGTGGCCTTCGCGAGCTCGGATTCGGAAGCCAAGAAGATTTTCGATGCGGAAGCGGCCCAGCTCCAGGTCAGCGGAACCGCTGTAATGATCAAGACCGAGGGCAATAACAACGGGCGGGTGAACCTGACCGTGACGGTGCCCAAAACTGCACGAGTCACTGTCAACGCCAGCAGGGGAGACGTAGCCGCTGCCGGACTGGGCGCGGGCATCAGCATAAAGACCGGGCACGGAGACACGCATCTGAACTCGATTGTGGGTTCGGTACAGGTGCACTTCTCCAACGGCCGGCACGATTTGTCTGCTCACCAGGTTGACGGCGACCTTACTGCGGACGGCGATTGCAACGATCTGACCCTCTCCGAGATCAAGGGACGAGTCTCAACAAGCGGACAAATTTTCGGCGAGGTGCACCTGGAGAACATCGCCGGGCCGGTCAGTGTACACACCTCAGTCACCGATGTGCAGATCGCTGAGCTGCCGGGCGACCTCACTTTCGACTCCGACAATTTGCGCGTCACTGAATCCAAGGGCCTGGTGCACGTGGTCACGCGTTCAAAAGACGTTGACCTGAGCCAGATCTACGGCGACAGCTACGTGGAAGACCGCGACGGCCGCGTCTCAGTGGAACCGGCAGGCGCCTACAACGTGGAAGCGAAGAACAGCAAGGGCGACGTAGAACTGACGCTTCCGCCCAACGGTTCGGGCTCCGTGGACGGGCGCACGCACAACGGTGACATTGTTACGGAGTTCAGCCTGAGCGTTAGCGGGGAACAAGACAAGTCGGTGACCGGCAAGATTGGTTCTGGCAGTTCACGAATCGTCTTGAGCGCCAGCAACGGCGACTTGCGCATCAAGAAGGGGCCGGCCTTCCCGGCTGCTCCCACAGCTCCGAACGCACAAGCACCGTCCGCTACGCCGGCACCGCCAAACGCGCGTCATTTGAACGCGCCCAAGGCATTACCTCCGCAGCCGATTACACAGTAGCAGCCGCAGATCGAAATAAAACCGGCGCAGTGGGGTTAATCCCATGCGCCGGTTTTGTTCTGGACGCATTCCGTTGTATGCTCGACTCGCGGAGGTCGACCGTAGCCATGGTGCATGCGCCGATCAAGGTGATTACCGTCGAGCGGGAATACGGCTCGCGAGGCGGAGAATTCGCCCACGATCTGGCCAAGAAGCTCGGCTGGCGGTTGCTGGACGCGGAACTGGTAGCCGGAGCGGCGCGCATGGCCGGGGTAGACCCGAAGCTGGCGGCCAAGTTCGACGAGCGGCTCGATCCCTGGTACTACCGCTACGGCAAGGTCTTCTGGCAAGACTCAGGCTATTCAATGGCGGCCATCGGCGATGAGCACATCTTCGACTCCGAGCGCATGTTAAAGCTGATTCGGCGAGAGATTACGGACGCGGCGCAGCAGGGCAACTGCGTCCTGGTGGGCCGGGGAGCGGCCTGCGCGCTGGCCGGACAGCCGGGGTGCTTTCACGTCTTTGTCTACGCCACAGCCAGCGCCAAGCGCGACTGGTTCATGAACGCCTTTCCGAAACAGGCTCAACATGCCGACCAGCATCTGGCCGCCTATGACAAGCGCCGCGCCTCGGTCATCCGCAAGTTCTATCAGCAGGAGTGGTGCACGCGCGGGCTTTACCATATGCTGCTGAACTCTTGCATGGGGACCGACGCCATGATCGCCGCCGTGCAGGGTGGCGCTGGCCTAGCCACTTGTCCCGAAGAGACCATAGCAGGCTAGGTTTCTTTCTGGTGCCTAAACCGCGATGCGCCGCACCCGCGCCCCAATCCTCGTAAAGACCTCCCATGGAATGGTTCCCGAAGTGTCGGCGTGGTCGTAAGCGGTAATCGTTTCAGTCCCTTGCGTTCCAAGAATTACCACCTCATCGCCCGCTTCGACCCCGGCAATCCCGGTCACGTCCAGCACAACATGGTCCATGCTGACGCGGCCGACCAGCGGCGCCCGCTCGCCGCGAACCAGCAGGCTGAAGCGGTTTCCGAGCAGCCGGCTAAGGCCATCGGCGTATCCCGCTGTTACCAGCGCAAGGCGCATAGGCTCTGTGGCCACGAAGGTTCCGTTGTAGCCCACCACGGCTCCGGCCGGCACAGTGCGGACGCTGATGACCGCGGTCTTCCATGTGAGCACTGGCCGCAGTTGGGAACGCGCAGCCTTGAGGGCCGCTGGCTCCTCGGTCGCAAATGGTGGGTCAAATCGGGGCGCCACACCGTAGAGCGCAAGGCCCGGGCGCAGCATCGCTTTCATCCCGTGCCGGGCGGCCAGGGCAACAATCGCACCGCCTTCGCCTCCAAGCAGCGAGGCCGAGCTGCCGACATTGAGCCAATCCGGATAGAGCCCGGCGGCTTCAACCAGCGCCAGCGCCTGCTGTAACTGGGCAAGCTGCGCGTGGTTGATCTGGCCATCGGATTCGTCGGCGGCAAACAGGTGGGTCATTACGCCCTCGAGTTTGAGTGGCGACCCTGGCTCGAACCGCGTCAGAACCGGCGCGAGCCCTTCCAGACTTGCACCCTGGCGGCTCATGCCGGTGTCAATCTCCAGGTGAAGCGGCAGCGAGCCGGCCCGCATTCCCGCGGCACGCGCGGCAATTTCCAAATCGTCGAGTTGCGCAGGCTCCCATACGACGGCGGTCAGCCCATGCTCTACCACTGCTGCACCCTGGCCGGGAACAACGCCGCCGATTACCATGACGCGCGCGGCAATGTCCGCACTGGGGCACAGCGCTCGCGCGGCTACGCCTTCTTCCACGCTGGTAACGGCGATCCACCTGGCCCCCGCGCGCAACACCGCCGGAGCGCACAGCGCCAGCGAGTGGCCGTAGGCATCAGCTTTGAGGATGGCCACGAGCTCAATATCGGGAGCTGCCAGGCTCTTGAGAAATCGATAGTTGTTTTCAAGGAAGCTGGTGCGAATCTCAACCCAGCAGGGGCGCATTTGCATGAGGATGTCCTATCGTCAGTTTAGCTCGGACGCCCCACTCCTCACCGCAGCAGCGCGAATGCAACCAAGGTTTCACCCTTCTCTGGAATCTCATCGAGCAGCTTTTCCTCGAGCTCATGCGGAACCGGCATCTCGCAGCGAGCAACCTCGTCCTCGGTCGCTCCCGCGAAGCACAGTTCGCAGTGGCCAAGCGCCTTGGCGCCGTCCGTGCCACCATCCATCTGAATGGGCGGACCGAAGACGCGACAAGTCATGGGCCGCCATTCATACACATCGCAGCGTCCAGTGGCCGGGTCGAGTGCTGGACAGGCCGCTTCGTTGGCGAACTCCGCAAAGCGCTCTCGATCCTCATCGGAATCGCCGAGCCTGCCGGTTTCCAGATCGCCCGGAAAGTCGGCCCCATAGGTCCCAATCCACGTGCGTGCCCGCCGCTCGATCTCCGCCGCCAGGTCGGGGTTCTCGCGATGCAGCACTTCTATCCCGGCGACCAGCCTCAGCGCGTCGAGCTCGGTGATGGTAAACGCCCCGTGGCAGCACTGCGTGCACCCCAGCCGGCAAACCAGCCGCGCGCCTGCCCTGAGCGCCGCATTAGCCAACGCCGCATCCACAATCTGCACAAGTTCCCGATCACCCTGCGGCAAACCCATGCCGACAAGGATACCCGACTAGCTTCCACATAATTTGGCCATTGCTCTCTTCGCCCGCGCCGGGTTAATCTTCCGGCGGAGGTTCAATGTTCGAGTCCTCAAGCACCATCATCCCCGGACATCGTTATCGCAATGCGACGGCCGCCATCGACTGGCTCTGCAAGGTATTCGGGTTTGAACGGCATGCTGTTTATGAAGGCGAGGACGGAACCATCGCCCATGCCGAGCTGACCCTCGGCGGTGGAATGATCATGCTAGGCACTGGCAAGGACGACGAATTCAGCCGTAGCTTCAAATCTCCGCGTGAACTCGGCGGCATTGAGACCCGTACCGTCTACATCGTGGTTCCGGACGCCGATGCTGCCCACGCGCGCGCCCTGGCCGCCGGAGCCGAAGTCATCCGCCCGCTCCTTGAAACCCCCTACGGCAGCCGCGAGTTTGGTGTGAAAGACCCCGAAGGCCACACGTGGATCGCTGGAACCTATGACCCCTGGGATGTGAGTTAGTAGAGTATTTCAGGCCAACTGCGGGTTTTTGCTCGCGTCGATTCTCTCACGTCCAATTCGTTGATCTGGCCAACGACATTCCTGGTTGAATCGCCCATGCGATATAGTCGTTTGGTAGCTCCAGTGAGGTCCCCTTGAGGTCAATTCAGTTGCTTCTCCCCCTTGTGCTGCTTTCTGTCGCTGTCCCCGTTACTTTTGCCCAAAACGGCCGCTTGCTGGTTGCCCAGAAGGGCGACAAGAGCCTGGCCATTGTCGATCCCGCAGCCGGATCGGTGCTTGCCTCAGTCGCGGAAGGTGGAACCACCGGCCACGAAGTTGCCGGCTCGCCTGACGGCAAGCTCGCCGTTGTGCCGATTTATGGCAACTCCGGCGTTGGTGCGCCGGGAACCGACGGCCAGAACATCGTGGTCATCGACATCGCCTCGCAGAAGATTGTCGGCAATATCCAATTCGACCATGGAGTACGTCCTCACTGCCCGGTGTTTGGGCCGAAGGACGGAATGCTGTATGTGACGACCGAGCTGGACCGCTCGATTACGATCATCGATCCGAAGACCTGGAAGATTGTGGGGTCGATTCCGACGGGGCAGCAGCAGAGCCACATGTTCACGATTTCGCACGATGGGCTGCGCGGCTACACGGCGAATGTAGGACCGGGAACGGTGTCGGTGCTGGACATGAAGGCGCACACGACGCTGACGATTATTCCGATCTCGCACAATACGCAACGGATTACGATTTCGAACGACGACCGCTGGGTGTTTACCGCGGACCAGACAAAGCCGCAAATGGCGGTGATCGATACAGCAACGAACACGGTGAAGACTTGGGTTCCGCTGAGCGGACTGGGTTACGGGGCGGCCGTTACCAAGGATGGAAAGTGGCTGCTGATGCCGATTCCGGCGAAGAATGTTGTGGACGTTGTCGACATGGCGACCATGAAGGTGGCGCACAAAGTTGACGTGGGCGCCGATCCGCAGGAGGTGCTAGCTGGGCCCGGTGGCAGGGTGGCTTATGTCTCGTGCGTCGGCGCCAATCGAGTGGACGAGGTCGATCTGGCGACGTGGAAGGTTGCGCGGTCGATCGCTACTGGCAAGGGGACGGATGGGCTGGGCTGGGCAGCGGGGCATTGATTGCGCGGTGAAGCGATGCGGCAGGCTGGGAATGAGTCGGCACGGATGCTGCTGATGCGGCCTGCTCTTGCTGCTTTCGTTCTCCTTCTTGGATTTTGTGTTGCTGGGTTGCGCGGACA
Source organism: Acidobacteriaceae bacterium (assembly GCA_003133425.1). The sequence continues at coordinate 2,675 of PKXI01000335.1, read as the reverse complement.
GACGGCCCCGATACGTCTGATTGCGCCCGGCGTCTGGTTTTTGCTTGGCGACGCGCCAAAGGGCTACAGCAACACTGCGGTCATCGAGATGCGGGACTATCTGATCGTGGTCGATGCCAACTACCCCGCCCGCGCCCGCGAACTCATGGTGGAGGTCAAGCAACTCTCCCCCAAACCGGTGCGTTATGTCTTCGATACGCACGCCCACGGCGATCATTCTTACGGCAACTCGCTTTGGACCGCTGCCGGCGCAACCACCTTCGCCTATTACAAAATCATCGGGGAGATGGATCGCTACGAACCCACGCGCTGGCAGGCTGCCGAGACAAAGCGCGAAGACGTGCGCGACCTGCACCAGGACAATGTGCAGCGGCCACTTAAGACCTTTCGCAAAAGCCCTTTTGTTCTGAAGGACGGAACCCGCGAAGTTGATTTTCTCTTTCTTGGCTGGGGACACACGCCAGCGAATGGGTATGTCTGGCTGCCCAAGGAGCGCGTGCTGTGCACCGGCGATGCCGCCGTTAACGGGCCGCGCAACAAGTTATGGGATGCGAATCTCGCCAACTGGCCGCGTGTGCTGGAGAAGGCGATGCAGCTCAAACCGCTTTCTGTTTTGCCGGGGCATGGGGATGCGGGCGGCATCGAGATTCTTGAGGGGCAGCGTCAGTTCTTGATTGATTTATATAGTGCGGTGAAGACGCAGGTGGACGCGGGGAAGACGCTTGCGGAGATTCATGTTGAGTTACCGGAGAGGGACAGAAACTGGGTGCCGAAAGATATGGCTTGGGATATAGAGGCGAATTATACGGAGATAACTCACAATATGCCGGCGGGGGCTGTGGAGCATGCTTGGAAGTGAGTATGCAGCTATCAGCTCTCAGCTTTCAGTTTCTTTGCTCGCTACGCCTTTGAATTGGTGGAGAGCTGCAGGGTTAACTCATCGAGATCGCTAAGATTCCCTCGGGGGCTAAAGCCCAACTTACTCCTGTTGCTGTTTGTGGCGCAGCTAAAGCCGCGCCCTTTCAAAACCTTCATTCATCCGAAGGCTTCCGAGGTTTCTCGGTTCGCTCGCAATCCAAGTCACACATCCTTTTACCAAAGGCCGATGATGAGCAGGATGGCGTAGAGCGAAGACAGGGCTAGCGCGCGTTGGCCTACGGACTTGAGCGGAAGCTGGAGAGCCTCGGCGTTACGCTGGCGGTGGAGATCGTAGGCGTAGCCCAGAACAGCGATCAACAAAGCCAGTGCGATCCATCCGTGATGGAAGACGGTGGCGATGACTGCGGCGCAGGCTAAAGCGACAAGCGAGATTTGAGCTGCGCGGCGAAAATTTTCGCCGGCTGGCGCAGTCGAGCGCAATGCAACACGCGCGTCGAGGCGTGCATGTACGACCAGGATTCCCGCCGTGGCCTGCAACGCAAGCAGGACCCACAACCACCAGCACCAGGGCGCGATTGTTCCGGCTGCCGAGAGCGATGTGGCCAATGAACTGGAGGTAAGGGCCGCCGCGCTCGCGATTTGAAAGAGCGTGGACCGCTGACGGTTCTTTACGTTAATGGCAATCGCGAGGACCGAAAAAACAGCAACGCCCGAGCCCAGAGCCACAGTCGCTTTGATGGGCCAGGCGGCGAGGAGGATGAGCCCGCTGGCGATGAGGAGGACCATCCAGCCGGCAAACCAACGAATCGCGGGGGCGGTTTCAGGATGCCGCTGCTTCCAGACGAAGCGCTGACGCGCCAATACGACCGCGGGGTCTTTGGCGGCTAATGCAGCGAATGCGGCAGTGACGGTGGCGAGTTCGCTCCAGCGCCACCCGCGCGAAAGAATCGCGGCGCAGACGATGGGAGTGAAGAGCATTGCGGTGGCCCCGTGCTCGCGGGGAAGAAACCAGGTGCTCTGTTTCTGCGGGCGGGCGTTGCTGAAGACTGCCGATTCTGTCGCCATAATGCTTCGATGTGTTACGTGACAGTAGTAACTGTCGCACAGGGATGATGGCATGTGCTGTGACTTAAGTCCTATGGCGGAGAGATTCTGGAGCTTAATGTGGAGCCTGGAAGGATGCCATGTCGACTTTATCTCCATCCCCGGTTGAGGTTCCAATAGCCGATTTCGCACCGGCTAAACCGAAGAAAAGTCTAGTACGTAGATTGGTGCCCGACCGTTCGCAACAGACGCGGCGCGCAGTGCAATTCGCATTTCTTTTGCTCAACGCAATTATCGGAGTCCAGTTTGTCCTGTGGGTCCGCTATTTCGAGAGCCAGGGCAATTCGCACTATTTTGAGCGGCCTGCGGGTGTTGATGGCTGGTTGCCAATCGCCGGTCTGATGAACCTGAGATATTTTGCGGTCATGCGCCAAATTCCGCCGATTCATCCGTCGGCGATGGTTCTGCTGTGCGTCTTCCTTTTATCGAGCTTGCTGGTGAAGAAGGCGTTCTGTTCGTGGCTTTGCCCGGTGGGTACGGTCTCAGAATATTTGTGGAAGCTGGGACGCAAAGTGGGGCGGCGGAACCTGGTTGTGCCGAAGTGGCTGGATGTTGCGCTGCGCAGTTTGAAGTATGTTCTGCTGGCTTTCTTTATCTACATTGTCTTCACGATGCCGGCGATGGACCTGGGGGATTTTCTTGCTTCGCCGTTTGGGATTGTGGCGGATGTGAAGATGCTGAACTTCTTCCGC
>PKXI01000355.1 GCA_003133425.1 Acidobacteriaceae bacterium | reverse complement strand
TGAAACGGTAAGAATCTAAGTGAACGCATTTTACGGCCACAGATGGGTTTCCGAGGCTCCGGCCGTCCAGCCAGAAAGGCCATGCGGTCCTCACCTGCAATTCTTCTGCATCACAAGGCACAAGAAAATCCCCCACTACCCAAACCAATTCCTTCCAATTTCAGCTTTAGGAGCGGTTTACAAGCGGCCTTCGCCAGGCTCATTGGGCAATCCGATCTGAAACCGCTCCCAAATCCAGCATGCACAGCCCAAAGTGACTGGCATCACTGACCTTATCTCTATCTGGGACCAGATTAGCTGCTGGGCATTAGGGGTGTGCTATGACTGCGGGTATTCGCATAGCCGTCATCCTTGGCATCGCCTTTTCCTCCTGCTGCGCGCAGACGCCGATCGATGTGCAGCCGTTAACGGAACTGGACCGCAGCGCGAACCTGGCGACATGCGATTATCGCCCCACGCCAAAGGAAGATCCCTTCTTCAAAAAGCTCGATGAATCCGAGAAGACAACCGGCTCCTTTTCGTCGGATTACAGTATCCACGGAAAGCAGGGCCGCTACGTGAGTTGGCTTGGAGTCGCGCGAAGCGTTGTCGATTCCAGGCCCGGCACATCCACCATGTTGATCGAACAGAAGGCTTTTGATGGATTGACCGACTGCCACATCATGCTCGTCTCTTTCGCCGGCGCGGGCGATTTTCACGCGACCTTCGTTCCCGGTCGGGAAACGATTCAGCCACTCTCTCTGATCCGTGTCTACGGAAAGATCACTGGCGAGAAGAACGGCGTCCCCGAGCTGAGCGTTGAGTATCTCCGTGTCTGGCCCTGGATGACCTTCACATTCACCGACGCAGGTCCCAGGAACACCGGCAATCCTGAATGGGCAAAGCTCTGCCAGCTTTGCCTGCAGGGAGCGCGGATTTATAACCCCTATCCAGAAAAGGAGTACTACCTCCTCACTCTCGGTGAACCAGTTCCATTCAAGCACACAACAAATCAAAATCAGTCCATGTCTCAGCCCTCACGCTCAACAACCGGTTCCTGAACATCACGAATGACCGAACCCTTAGAAAGGATGGAAGACCATGGTCAACCCAACGCTTCTCGTCCTGGCGGCTGGTATGGGCAGCCGTTACGGCGGACTCAAACTGATCGAGCCGGTTGGTCACGGAGGCGAAGCCATTGTGGACTATTCCATCTATGACGCCCGCCGCGCTGGATTCGGCAGAATCGTTTTCGTAATCCGCAGGGACATTGAGCAGCTCATCAAGGAACGGATCGGCGCTCGCTTTGAAAAACACCTTACCGTGGAATACGTCTACCAGGAAGTCAACAAGCTTCCGCCGGGATTCCACGCGCCCGGCGCACGCACCAAACCCTGGGGTACAACGCACGCCATTCTCATGGCCGCAGGCGCCATCCACGAGCCCTTCGCTGTCATCAACGTTGACGATTTCTACGGCGTTGAAAGTTACCGCGCCCTTGTTCGTCACCTGCTATTTGGATCAAATGATTACGCGACTGTCGGCTCGATTTTGCGCAATACTCTCTCCGAATTCGGCACAGTGGCTCGCGGCGTATGCCAGGTTGATAATACCGGCTATCTCGGGAGCATTCTCGAACTCAAAAACATCGAGCGCGATGGAGGCCATGCACGCGACACCGATACAGCCGGACGCGAAACCAGGCTGACCGGCGACGAGATCGTTTCCATGAATATGTGGGGATTCAACCCTCAGGTGTTCGCGCAGCTCAGCGAACAGTTTCAGAAATTCCTTGAAGTGCACGACACAAGCCTTGAGGCGGAGTGCTTCATTCCCAATACTGTGAATAACCTTGTTTCGGCTGGGCAAGCACGCGTCAAGGTCCTGCGCTCCTCTGATTCCTGGTTTGGCATTACTTACCGCGAGGACCATTCGCACGCCGTCGCGAGAATTCGCCACCTCATTGAATCAGGGCTCTATCCGAAGAAACTCTGGTGATGAGCCAGGAGTACGTGACAAGCGCAATTGGCGCCAGTTTTGGAATGTTAACCCCTTCAGTTATCAGCTCGACGTGTGGCCGCATGAGACTTGTCATTTCCTCGCCTCCTAACCCTTGAGCTATAAGGCCGCGAAATGCTGTAGGCTCAAGAGAGTATTCATCTCGTTTCGGACGACAATCTTGGCCCATTCTCAAACACCTTCCCCGCGCCCGTTTCATCACCCGCAGCCCGGCAGCGCACTCCATTGCGGCAAGGTTTCGCTTGAAACCCTGGGCCGCCGCTTTGGCACCCCGCTCTATGTTTACTCTGCTGACCAGATCGCCCAGCGCCTTGCGCTCTTTCAGCAGGCCTTCGCCGGCCGCGACCACCTGGTCTGCTACGCCGTCAAAGCCAACTCGGCATTGGCCATCCTCAAGCTGCTCGCCGATCGTGGCGCCGGCTTCGACATCGTCTCCGGTGGCGAGTTGCAGCGCGTATTAGCCGCCGCCCCCGAGGCCGCCGGCCGCGTGGTCTTCTCCGGCGTCGGTAAAACCGCACCGGAAATCGATCTTGCTCTCTCCTCAGGCATTCTCGAATTTAACGTTGAGAGCGAGGCGGAGCTGACCCTGCTCGCCGCCCGCGCCCGCAAGCTCAAAATCGTCGCGCGCTTTGCCCTGCGCGTAAATCCTGACGTCTTCGCCGACACACATCCCTACATCTCCACCGGTCTCCGCGAGCACAAGTTCGGCATCGATATCCGCCAGGCACTTCGCATCTACCAAAGCGCGGCAGGGAATCGATGGCTTCAGGCGCACGGAGTCAGCGTCCACATCGGCTCGCAGATTCGTTCTGCTCAGCCCTTCGGCAAAGCCATGGAACGCGTCAGCAAACTGGTCGAACAACTCAGGCACGAAGGCATCGTGCTCAAGGCTGTTGACGCGGGCGGCGGCCTCGGCATCGACTACCACGGCGGTCCGTTTAATGCCGCGGCCAAGGTTGCCGAGTACGCCGCGGCCATTCAGCAAGCGCTGACCGGTTTCGACGGCCGCCTGCTCATCGAGCCGGGCCGATTCCTCGTCGCACAGGCCGGTGCTTTGGTGGCACGTGTCCTCAACGTCAAGCGCAACGGCAAAAAAACCTTCGTCATTACCGACGCAGGCATGAACGATCTCATCCGCCCCGCGCTTTATCAGGCGCATCACGAGATAGTCCCGGTGCGGCCACGCCCCGGCCGAGCCAGCAAAGTTGACGTAGTAGGTCCCGTCTGCGAGTCCGGCGACTTCTTCGCCCGCGACCGTAAATTGAAGCCCGTTGAGCCAGGCGACCTCGTAGCCCTTCTCGATGCCGGCGCCTACGGCATGGCGCAAAGCTCCAACTACAACACCCGCCTGCGACCCGCCGAAGTACTCGTCGAGGGCGCCAGGGCCCGTCTCATCCGCCGCCGCGAAACCATCGCCGATCTTCTCGCACCAGAGATTCTCTGAGATAAACGGTCTGTTTGCCAAAGAATCAACGAACCCGTCATTTCCGGCCCGATGCTCGTTTGTACTCCTTTGTGCCGCGGATTGATTTATAGCCTTTCGGTAACTCATCTCCGGCGTCTGGCGCTTTCCGTGCTGGCTTGTCCAGAGCCGCGAGTCCACGCGCAATGTTCGCCACGGTCGGCTTTGGCCGAGTTGCCAACCACGAATCGTGCTGAAGATGAGCTAGTTTTTCCGCAACAGCGAGGTTGATGAATTGATTCAGGGAGACGCCTTCTTTTTGCGAAAATTCCTCAGCTACCCTGCGCACGGAAGGCATAAGACGGAGCGGAAATTTATTGATTACGCTCTTTCTCTGGCTTGTTTGCATTATGGGAGTCTCCTTTCCTGATCGCAATCAGGAATTCTCTCGGGGTTTGCGCTTGAATCCCGAATCGTTCAGCGACCGGCGCAATATCTTTCATGTTGTTTGTCACAATGGCATCCGCATCGCCGTTGATGGCAACATCCAGGACCATGTCGTCATTGGGGTCCAACGATAATGGTCTTTCTTTGAAGGTCACAAGAACCGGAGTCGCAATGGCCTCCAGCAACGCAATCACGGCTTCCGCATCTTCCTTCGTCTTTCCGGACGCGGAAATATGCTGCGGACGGATAGCCACTTCCCGATACTCGCAGACCAGTTTGAAATCCAGCAGCAGCGTCACCTTTCCCAGTGCGACCAGCCGGACAATTTCAGCCGCGGCACCGGTGCCTGAACGGATCGCGCTAATCAGAGCGGAAGTATCGAGTACCACCTTCACTCAATGATGGTATCACCCATGGCCCCACATTCACGAGCTTTTTCGAAGCACTTTGCAGATGCGTTTCGAGCAATCCGCCGCCCATGCTGATAAGGTGTTGTCCGAGGGTTTTTCATCATGCAAATTAATCTGCACCCGATCTGTGCCCTGGCAATCGCAGGCCTGGCGTTGGGGCTATCATCTCCCATTCATGCCGATTCACTGACCGTAAAGACCGCACAAGGCAAGGCGCAAGGCAAGACCATTAATGAAGGAAAAGTCAAAGCCTTTCTCGGCCTGCCCTATGCCGCACCCCCCGTCGGCGACCTCCGCTGGAGAGCGCCTCAGCCGCCTGCTAAATGGCAAGGCGTCCGCGACGCAACCAAATACGGCGCTCGCTGCTTCCAGGGCCACATCTACGACGACATGGTCTTTCAGGACAGCGGCCCCAGCGAGGACTGCCTGTACCTGAATGTCTTCACGCCCGCCAACGCCAAGGGCAAGCTGCCCGTCATGTTCTGGATTCACGGCGGCGGCTACTCCGGCGGCTCAGCCTCCGAGCCCCGCCATAACGGCGACTTCCTGCCCACCAAGGGCGTTGTCCTCGTCACCATCAATTACCGTCTCGGCATCTTCGGCTTCTTCGCCACAGCTGACATGGCCAAAGAGGCCAACGGCGCAGCTGGGAACTACGGCATGCTCGACATGGTGGCCGCACTCCAATGGGTCAAAGCCAACATCGCAAAGTTCGGCGGCGACCCGGGCAATGTCACCATCTTCGGTGAAAGCGCCGGCTCCTTTGCCGTCAGCACGCTGATGGCCGCGCCCCCTGCGCAAGGTCTCTTCCACAAGGTCATCGGCGAAAGCGGTGCGGCATTCAGCAACGTGCTGCCCACCGGCACGCTTGAAGACCGTGAAGCGCGCAACAGTGAGTGGGCTACCTCGTTAGGCGCCAGCACCCTCGCCGATCTCCGCGCAGTGCCCGCAGACGCCGTCCTCGAGGCTTCGCGGAAAGATGGCGCGCCAAGATTTTCGCCAGTAATAGACGGCCGCCTTCTAACCGAGCCCGCGCCCGAGACCTTTGCCAAGGGAAAGCAGGCGCACGTCCCACTCCTCGCTGGCTGGAACCGCGACGAAAACAGCGCGCTCGCAAAAGACATGACGGTTGAGAAATGGAAAGCATTTGCAGCCGAAAAGTTTGGTGACCGGGCAGACGAATTCCTCAAGCTCTTCCCAGGCGACACCGATGAGCAGGCAGTGCGTTCCTCCATCGACTATGGCAGCGACGCATTCATCGCCTTCGGCACTTGGAAGTGGATCGCAGCGCATGCGAAAACCGGCGATTCGCCAGTCTATCGCTATCATTTCGAGCTGGCCGCTCCGCCCAGCAAGTTCCATCTGGGGACGTTTGCCTTCCACTCCGACGACATCGAGTATGTGTTTGGAACCCTGGACACTCGTCCCGGATTTACGGTGAGTGCCGAGGACCGGAAGCTGAGCGAACAGATGATGGGCTACTGGACCAACTTTGCCAAGACGGGCGACCCCAACGGCGCGGGATTGCCGGAATGGCCAAAGTACACAATGGGCGGGGATTCGCTGATTCACCTGGACAGCACCATCACATCGGGTCCGGACACGCTGCGGCCGCGGTATGAGTTCCTGCTGGCCAACATGCCGCCCTCGCGGATGTAATTGCGGGATACGAATGGAAAAGAGCCGCCCTCGGGCGGCTCTTTTGGCGTGAGGATGAACCGGCGCACGCGCAGATTCAGGGAACGATCTTATTGTTTGACGCCCGCAGCGGCTGCAAAGCCGGCCGTCTGCTCTGAAGGAATGGTGCTGACCGGTGGGGGAGCGCCGAAGGAAGAGTCTTTCGCGTTGATGGCACCGGAGTAGTCCGGACCGAGCCCCAGCTTCTTGATCGCCCGGGAGTCAGGCATCAGCTTGGTCTGCCACCCCTGATCCGCCTGAAACTTTTGCATGGCTGCCTCGGTGGAGGCGTCCCACTTGCCGCTGACTTCACCCGTGAAATAGTGCTCGCGGATGAGGGCCTGCTGAATCTCCGCTACGCGGTTGGAATCAATCACCTGCTGGCCGTGGAGCTTATGGGACTTCGCAACCACCTTGCGGGAGCTATGGGAGTGGCGGGTTGTGGGGGTCCGGTGGGCGCGAGTGGCGAATGCCGGCGCAGCCAATAATATTGCAGAAAAGACAATTGCAAGGCTTGCTCGAAATGAAAGCATGCTGATGATACCTCCAGCCAAAATAAATGTACCCGGGATCGTTCGTCGAAGTGTACCGAACGAACCGGAACCCTACCTAGTAAAAAACAGCCGGCAGTTTGTAAAATCTGCCGGAATGGAGCAGGAGCCGAGCCCGGGAATACCGGGTTCGGCCCCCTGTCGAACTACTGCAGCGTGCCGCCGATATAGTTAATACCGGCTTCGGGGTGGCGCGGGTCAAGAACTTCAAACACCACGTCGTCCCCTGTCTTGAGTTTGGCGACCACGGCATCAAACTCGTCCTTGGTGGCGGTGGACTGCTTGTTGATGCGAGTGATGACCAGCCCCGGTTCCAGCCCCTGCAGGTCGGCGAAGGAGCCGGAGCGAACCGACTGGATGACTACGCCGGTCTTGTGGGTTTTGGCCGCCATGGAGGCCGACTCTTCGTGCACCACGATGCCGAGTTTGGCTTCGCCGGCACCGCCCTGGTCGTCAGGAGCCACGCTGGACTGCTGCGTTCCGAGATCGGCGAATACCTTGTCGCGGTCGCCGATGGTGACGGTGGCATCGGACGGCTTGCCATCGCGCAGGAAGCCCAGACGAATGGTGGCTCCAGGCCGACGGCCGGCAATCTCGTTCACCAGGTCGTCGCCATCCTTGATGTTGCGGCCGTCGATGCTGGTGATGATGTCGCCCGGTTTGAGGCCGGCCTTGTCGGCGGGGCCGTTGGGTTGAATCTGCTGCACCAGCACACCGTTCTTGAAGCCGTAAACGCGGTTGACCGCGCCTGGGAGACCCTGCTTGAACTGGATGCCGATGGAGCCGCGAACCACCTTGTGGCTGGGGCTGATCAGGTCGTTGTAGATCTCTGCCACCGTATTGGACGGCATGGCGAAGCCGATGCCCTGGTAGCCGGCCGACTGCGTGTAGATGGCCGTGTTGACGCCGATGACTTCGCCGTCCATGTTCAGCAGGGGACCGCCGGAGTTGCCGGGATTGATGGCGGCGTCAGTCTGGATGAAGTGCTGAAACTGGCCGCTTGCACCGGGCTCAATGGTGCGGTTCTTGGCTGAGACGATGCCCGCGGTAACCGTTTGCGAGAGCGCGAACGGGCTGCCGATCGCCTCAACCCAGTCGCCCACCTGCGTCGTGTCGCTGTTGCCGAGCTTGACCGTTGGCAGCGGAGAACTGGCGTCGATCTTGATGACAGCCAGGTCTGTGGCCTTGTCGACGCCGATGACGCGCGCCGGCCGGCCCAGGTCCTGCGTATCGGGGTCGGTGGAGAGCTTGACGTAGATTTTGTCAGCCTTGTCGACTACGTGGTAATTGGTGATGATGTAGCCCTTGGAGTCGACGATAAAGCCGGATCCGAGGGATTCGCGCACGCCGCCAGCGCCGCCATCTTCGCCGTCGCCCTGGTCAGGCGCCTGGCCGCCAAAGAAGCGGTTGAAGAAGTCCTGGAAATTGCCCTGGCCTCCGCCCTGGCCTCCGTTCTGGCCTCCGCCTTGTTGGTCGTCGGGCTGATCTTCGTCGTCGCCGGGATTTTGCGGATTGGGCTGAACGCCTCTATGCGGATTGCGGCGCCCGCCGCGGACTCCCGCCTGCTTGGGCAGGGTCTGGGTATTGATATTCACCACCGCCGGTCCCACCTGTCTGGCGATTTTCACAAACTCGTTGGGAGCCACGGTGGAGTTGACCACCTTGAGAGGAGTGGCATCTGAGCTGTCATTCTGCTTTTCCTGGCCGCGAACGCCGTGCGCGGCAAAGGATCCGCCCACGATTGCAGCCGAAAGTGTGGCAAGAAGGATGAACGTTGATGCGAGACGGCGTTTGCGTAGCCGTTCGAAGAGCAATTTCATGAGTTCATTGACCTCGTCAGATCGCCAGCCTTGCGGCTGGATTGTTTCGTTGCACCAGTGATCAGTATAGTCAGTTGCGGGCAAGCCCGTCTGGCTGAGCTCTTTCGGTGACCACGCGTAGACACCGGGATGTGGTGCCGAAGTTGTGTTGAGGAAGGGCCCTGCGAGGCCTGTGGGTCGCGGTCTTTCCCCCTGTATTAGACGTAGATGCACGGAAAGAGTTCCGAGGTCGCATGGTAATATCACCCATGGAATTTACTCGTAAGCGCCTTCGCTTCGTTGCCTTTGCGTGCGTTCTAGCTGCAGCGGGCGTGTCGTGGAGCGCGGCACAAAACGCCCCGTCGGCCCAGACCAGCTATCTCGACCGCCTCAACTCCATGATTTCCGGCGGCAAAAGCGCCTGGACACCCGAGCAACTGGCCACCATGGAGCGTCTGCGCGACGCGGCAATGAAAGATCCCTACGCTTTGAACGAGTTGCGCCACCTGACCGACAACATCGGCCCGCGGCTGAGCGGCTCTGCACAGGCGCAGCAGGCGGTGGACTACGTGGCAAGCGAGATGCGGGCCCTGGGAGCCGAGGTGACGCTCGAGAAGGCTACCGTTCCCCACTGGGTACGCGGATTGGAAACTGCGGAAGTAGTGGCGTGGCCGGGGCAGACTCCGGGAAGCACGCAGAAGGTGGTGCTGACCGCGCTCGGCGGCAGCGTGGCTACCGCAGCGGACGGGTTGACGGCCGAGGTGGTGGTTGTGGACGACTGGAAGCAGCTCCACGCGCTGCCGGCGGGTGCGGTGAAGGGCAAGATCCTGCTCTTCAACCACAAGTTTGACAAGGAACTGGCGGCCGAGGGCAATGGCGGCGGAGCGTACGGCGGCGGCGTGGTCTATCGCGGGGCCGGGCCCATCGCCGGAGCTACCGTGGGCGCAGCGGCCGTGCTGGTGCGTTCGGTAGGCGGGGCGGATTATCGGCTCCCGCATACGGGATTGACCCAGTATGCGCCGGGTGTGCCGAAGATTCCCGCTGCGGCGGTGACGGCCGAAGACGCCGACTTGTTGAAAAACCTCACCAGTCAGGGTCCGGTGAAGCTGCACTTGACGCTGACGCCGCAGACGCTGCCTGACGCCGCGAGTTTTAATGTGATCGCCGACTGGAAGGGAACCGAGCACCCCGAACAGGTGGTGGTGGTTTCGGGGCATCTGGATTCCTGGGACCTGGGCACGGGCGCAATCGACGACGGCGCGGGTGTGGCTGTCTCGATGCAGGCCATTCACCTGCTGCACGATTTGGGGATTCATCCCAAGCGCACGGTGCGGTTTGTGGCGTGGATGAGCGAGGAAGAGGGCTCGGAGGGCGCGGCGGCCTACATGGTGGACCACAAGGATGATTTCGGCAATCACACGGGGGCCATCGAGAGCGATCTTGGGGCGGACCATCCAACGGGCATCTACTACGCCGGCAAGCCCGCGCTGGGGCAGTGGCTGCGGCCGGTGGCGCAGGTGCTGGACGCGATTGGGGCGGAGTCGCTGAGGAGTTCCCCTGAAACCGGCGAGGACATCAACGGGCTGACGGAAAAGGGCGTGCCGAGCTTCTCTCCCATTCAGGACAGCCGCTACTACTTCAATTATCACCACACGCCGGCGGACACTTTCGACAAGATCGATCCAAAGCATTTGAACGAGAACGCCGCGGTGATGGCGGTGCTGGCGTATGCGCTGGCGGATTCGGGGGAGGCGGCGCCGAAGTGACGAGAAGCAGGGAATAGGGAATAGGGAATAGGGGCTTAGGAGCTTGGGGAGTAGTTTGACGACCCCTGGGGCGACTTATGGCCGCGATTCCTAAACGAGATTTCATCGACACCTGGGGCGACTAAAAGCGCCTGATTTGGCTGAAAAGGGGTGTAGAAACGCGAAAAGTTCAAACAAAAGCAGCAAGTTGGCGCCGCTGACGCGGCATCGCAAGTTGGCAAGTTAGCGGCTTGGTGGGCAGGCTGACTTTCTATTCCCTATTCCCTGTTCCCTATTCCCTGTTCTTACGCTTCATGCGCGGTGGGGACGTGGGGCTGTGGGACAAGCTCGGTGATGGCGATGCCGGCCAGGATGATCAAGGCTCCCGACGCGGGGCGGAGGCCCAGGCGCTCGCCCATGATGAGAAATGAAGTGATCCAGGCGAAGACGGGCTCCATGGTCATGATGAGGGCGGTGTGGGTTGTGGGCAGGATGGACTGCGCCCAACTCTGAATGGAAAAGGCCGCAGCGGTGGCCAGGACCGCGGCGATTCCGAGCGCGACGAAGATCCGCGGCGTCCACGCGATGTGGGGATGCTCGATGAAGGGCAGGCTGACGGCCATGAACACCGCACAGAAGCCTACCTGGAGGAGCGCAAGCGGCTGAAAGCGGATGCGCGGCGAGGCGTGGCCCAGCGCAATGCAGTGGAACGCGAACCCGACGGCGCAGCCGAACGTGAGCACATCGCCCAGGTTGATGGAAGAGAGATCGGGCAGGAAGGCGGCGGCACCCATGCGAACAGGCGGCGCGGTTAGCAGCAGGATCCCCACAAAGGCCAGGGCAGCGCCGGCGAAGGCGTTCCATCGAGGACGATGAGCGCCCGGTGGCCGCAGCCAGGCAACCGAAGAGAACAGCGGCACCAGCACGACGACAAGGCCGGTGATGAACGCGGACTTTGAAGGCGTGGTGCGCACCAGGCCGATGGTCTGAAACTGATAGCCGGTGGCGAGACACAGTCCCACGACCGCGCCGGCCCCCACCTGCCAAGCGCGAATGTCGCGCCAATAGCGGTGATAGGCCGCGGCCAGCACGGCGAAGGCGAGCGTCATGCGCGCCAGGTTGAAAGCTGCAGGGGTGGCGTCGGCCAGCGCTCCTTTGATGAGCACAAAGGTCGAGCCCCAGACCGCCACCACGAACAGCATGAGGAGATAGGCGCGCAGCTTCATGTATTCGCATTATGCCAGCCGCAGACGCGGCGTCCCGCGCAAGCAGAGTACTTACCCGGTGGGCTCATTCATTGCGACTCGTGCTGTGATGGAAAAACTCGCCGTCCGCCGACGAACGTCCCGACAACGACGGTTCGAAGAATGGATGAAGCGTCAACTTTGTAGAGGTCTCGATCGACGAGGATGAAGTCGGCGTCGAAGCCCGGAAGGAGC
>PKXI01000262.1 GCA_003133425.1 Acidobacteriaceae bacterium | reverse complement strand
GGCCGTCTACATGATCCATAACCTTAACGTTGTAATACTAAAAGAGTGTAGGGCTTAGTACCTTGGCGTGCTTGATGATCAGTACCTGATCGCGGAATCACGAAGACTGCCGATAGATTCCATAGGCCTGAATCGCGTTCCGCGCGCTGTCGATCAGATGCGATTCAGGGCGCTGCTTTGCCGGACAACCAGGATTCGGTTTCCACCGCCGCTTTGGCCGCCGCAAGCGGCCACCATTGTGTCCGCGGTGAATGGTCCCGATTGGGGTGAAATGTGAATCATATCGATCGAGCCAGTCTCGTGACCGCTGTAAAGCAGGCTGCAGACGGCATCGTCATCACCGACATCGAGGGACAAATCCAGTTCGTCAACCCTGCCTTTACCGCCATGACGGGCTATTCCAGCCAGGAGGTATTGGGCCAAACCCCCCGTGTCCTTAAATCCGGAAGCCAGCCCGCTGAGATGTACGAAGAACTGTGGCGCATGATTCGATCAGGCCAAGTCTGGCAGGGTGTACTGATCAACCGGCGTAAGGATGGAACACTCTATGACGAGGAGATGCGCATCGCACCTGTTCGCGATGCGCTTGGCGAAATCACAGGCTTCATCGCCATCAAGCGCGACGTCACCGAGCGGAAGCGGGCAGAAGCGGCGCTCCACGAAAGTGCGGAGGCCTTGACGGAAGCGCAGAGAATAGGCACTCTCGGCTGCTACGCCCTGGATATTTCCGCGGGCTGCTGGACCGGTTCCAATGTCCTCGATGAGATCTTCGGCATCGGTCAGGAGTACAGCCGCACCCTGGCTGGATGGGAGGCGCTTGTTCATGCCGATGATCGGGCAATGATGGCGTCCTATTTTGCTGATGAGGTTGTCGGACAGCGCAAGCCATTCGACAAGGAATACCGCATCGTCAGGCAAATGGACCAGCAGGTGCGCTGGGTCCATGGCACCGGAAAGCTCGGTTTCGATATCCTGGGCAATCCCCTCAAAATGCACGGCGTCATTCGAGACATCAGCGAGAGCAAGCGCTCCGAGGAGCAACTCCAGGAGAGCGAAGCACGCCACCGCGAGACCTTCGAGCAGGCCGCCGTCGGCATCGTCCACGCTTCTATCGATGGCAGGTGCCTGTGGTGCAACGCGCGCTTTGCTGAGATTGTGGGCTACACGCTCAAGGAAGTTGCCGGCCTGACGCTGAACCAGATCACGCCTCCTGAAGACAGGTCCAGGAATAGGAGAACCCTTGAGCGCATGGCGGGCGGCGAGTCAAAGAACGCTGCGCAGGAAACGCGTTTCATCCGCAAGGACGGCAGCATCACATGGGTGAGAATCACCGCATCCGCACAAGTCGATCGTGGAGGTCGCCCTCTCCACCTGATCGTATTCGTGGAGGACGTCACCGAGCGCAAGGTGGCCGAACAGCGGTTGGCCGTGGCGCAAAGATCTCTTGAAAAGAGCGAACTGCACTACCGCACGGTCTTCCAGACAAGCCTCGATGCCATTACCATCAGCCATCTCGATGATGGAAGATACGTGGATGTCAACCGGACCTTTCTCGATGCCATGGGGTATGAGCCGGACGAAATCATTGGGCACACCGTGCACGAGATCGATCTCTGGGTAGACCCGCGCGAACGCGAAGAGTTTGTCAAGATTCTCCTCCGCCAGTCCCATTGCCGCAACCTGGAAGCCCGCTTCCGAAAGAAGACCGGCGAAATTGTCTCCGGCATCGTGTCCGCTGCGATCATCGAGCTCGATGGCGTCAGCTGTGCGCTCGCCTTCCTTCGCGATATCACCAGCTACAAAGACGCCGAAGAGAAGATCAGGAACCTCGCTTTCTATGATCCGCTCACAGGCCTGCCAAACCGCCTTCTGTTCACGAACCGGCTCGAAGTCGCTCTCGCCTCCAGGTCTCTCGGCCGCATGCGCTCATTGCTCTCGATCGATATCAACAACTTCAAGACCCTCAACGACACCCTCGGCCATCACACCGGCGACCTGCTGCTCCAGCAGTTTGCCTGCCGCCTTTCCTCCTTGATCCACGAAAAGGACGCCGTTGCGCGTATCGGTGCCGACGAGTTTGTCGTAATGCTCGATCCCCTCAGCAGCCTCTCCGAGGTGGCCGCGCAGCAGGCCGAAGCCGTCGCATCGGAAATTCTCGCATCGGCTCAGAAGCCGTACTTTCTCGACGGCCGCGAGTACCTCCTTACCATCAGCATTGGCATTGCCCTCTTTGGTGATCGCCCGGAGCACCCCGCCACTGTCTTGCAGAGGGCCGACATCGCCAGGCACCAGGCTAAGATCTCCGGCGGCAATGCAATGTGCTTTTTCTCTCCCGTGTTCCAGGTTGCCGTCAAGGCCCGCGCCCGCATGGAAGACGACCTTCGCCACGCCATCAAAGCCGGAGAGTTCGTCCTCTACTACCAGCCACAGTTCGATTCGGCCGGGCCCATCGGCGCAGAAGCCTTGATCCGCTGGAACCACACCGGCAAGGGAATCCTTGCCCCTGGCGACTTCATCCCTTTGGCTGAAGAGACCGGCCTCATTCTCCCCCTCGGTGACTGGGTTCTGGAGACAGCCTGCGCGCAACTTGCGGCCTGGGCCGCCCATATCCACATGGCTCATCTCACCCTCGCTGTCAACATCAGCGCGGTGCAATTCTGCCAGCCGGACTTCGTCGATCAGGTATTGGCCGTGCTTCAACGCACCGGCGCAAATCCCCACAAGCTCAAGCTCGAACTCACCGAGAGCATGTTGGTTGAAAACGTTGAGGAAACCATCGTTCGGATGAAAGTCCTCAAGGCACACGGCGTAAAGTTCTCAGTCGACGACTTTGGAACCGGCTACTCCTCGCTGGCCTATCTCCGCCGCTTGCCCCTTGACCAACTGAAGATCGATCGCGCCTTCGTCCGCGACATGATGGTCGACATCCAATGTGAGGTCATCGCGCAAACCATCATCTCCCTCGGCCACGCGCTGGGCCTCTCGGTCATAGCCGAGGGCGTGGAAACCGAACCGCAGCGCGATCATCTTGAAGAACTAGGTTGCCACTCATTCCAGGGCTATCTTTTCAGCCCCCCATTGTCCCTTAATGAGTTCGAGCTTTTCCTTTCCGCGCCCGCCCAGCCGCAAACAAGCTGTTCTGACCAACTAGCTGTGCCTGCATTGGACGGCGAACCAGGCTAAGAGCCAGACAATCGCACTCGATACGATGATTGGTCACCAACTTCCGAAAGCTCTTGCCAGGCGTCTCCCACTGAGAATCTGTGCTGATTTTCCTTCCATTCGCGGCTGCAAACAAATGCAATCCGTTGCATATGGATGCACCGCGCAATCAGTCGGGCAATTTTGGCACAGAATCTTGATTTCTGGATTTTTGCTGATCTGCCAGCGGGTTTGCCTGATCAGGCGGTCCCGACTGGCACTGGTAACCGGCCCGCCAGGTTCCGAGCTCCGGGCTCCGAGCCCTTGGATGGAGCGAAGGGTACGGTCAATCCTGCCGGGCTGACCTGTGGCACCAATGATTATGGAAGCCGACAATCCGGCAGCGGCGTGTCGATTTCTCGGCGCTCGCTGCCTGCCAGCAGGACAAGTCAAACCACCTTGGAACGTACGCACTTCCAAAGCTCAGTCGCCGCGCCCAAGATCAGCACATGGTCGTCAGTTTGCCCCTGGCTGGAGAGAGTGTGCAAAGTAGTGGGCAGGTCATGCTGACATGACCTGATGGGTTTGGTCCGCGACAGGCCGGAAGCCTTTGTGCCAATGACGGAATGCGTCTTCCAAAGTCCCATTGAGCACATGAATGCGAACGTCGAGAAACCTCTGGACGGTATACCGGTTCCATCTCATCTGCTGTTTCTTGACCATCCGTTTTGCGATAATTTCATTGACCGCCGACTCGACAAACCC
>PKXI01000278.1:1432-28080 GCA_003133425.1 Acidobacteriaceae bacterium | reverse complement strand
AGAAGCCCATCTCGACCGTAAACATTCAGCTCGAAAACGCGCTAGCCCTTTACAAACTGGGGAAGAAGCGCAAGCAGTCCCAGTGCGAACCCCGCTGCGCTGCCAGTGGACAGAAAGTTGACCGCGTCGTTGTTCAGCCAGCCGTGCTCTTCCAGAGTTGCTCCGAGGAAACTGTCGAAAAGCAGTCCGAAGATTCCGCCCGCGCAACTGACCGCGAACATGGTCCGGTCGCCACGGAGCGCCAGGGTTCCAGTGGCAGCCACGATGGCCGCGGCAACCACCCCAGCCACGGTTCCGGCCACGCTTACTGCGCCGTCCGTGCCCGGCTCAACCTGGCGCAAGGTGGTGATCATGCGCGGCCGGCCGCCGAAGACCTGACCCACTTCAGACGAGGCCGTGTCCGCAGCGGCTTCAGCCAGCGCTGCCAGCCCCACTGAAAACATCAACATCGGCGATGCGGTGGCGCGCATGAACCACCGGGAATCGACAAACCACGACTGGACGAGATCACTGGACATGAGGGCTGCTACACCCAGGTTGGCCGAGACCTGCGATGCGGATCGTCCATGGCGATCCTCGGCAGTACCGAGCTGCTCCTTCCTCCCTCTGCCCAGCAAGGTGGAAAGAAAGGCCAGCATCGCGACCGCCAGCACGGGCACTAATGCCGTGTGCCAGGGCGCATAGGGAAGCACAACTGTAGAAAACATGAGGCTGGCAGTGATGGCCGTGCCTGCTGCCGCGCCCCACGGGGTAGCTGCGCGCAGCCTCCACGTGACCAGCCCCAGCAGCAGGCTTGACCCCACAGTCCAGATGGCCACTGGAGCCACTTGCATGGCCCACCAGTGGGTCTCAAGCACCACGGCCGCGCCCGCAAAGGGCATGACCACGAGCAGCACGAGCTTCGATTGCCAAACCTGCTTCATTTCAGCCACGCTCCATCGTAACCTTTGTCGGTCGGACGATTCCCCTGAGGGTCTGGCTGCGTCTAAACCACATTCGTCCGTCTGAGGAACGCAAAGCCAGACTGCACGGGGCAGGGTGAGCTTTCAGGCCTGATTTGTCCAGTACCTTCCCGGCTGGAGATGAACAAGCCAACGGCATGCCTGTCCCCATCCGGCTGATTTACAATCACAAAGTAAGCAGGAAAGATCTGAATGAGGCTTTTTCCCATGAGTTCAGGCCGGGCGCGCGTGCGTTTGGTTCAGGCGGGCGCGGTCATTGCGGCTGCAGCCCTGATTGCCGGTTGCGGTAACGCATACCGGCCGGTTGTTACGCCGGTTAACCCCAGCGGTCCGGCCTCGCAGCCAACTTCCTATGCCGTGGTGGTTTCGGCGCCTTCGCCCACTACGGCGGGTATCGTGACGATCATCGACTACGCTGGCGACACGGTGATGGCCCTTGCGCCTATCGGTCCCGGACCGAGTGCCTTTGTGATGGACCAACTCGGCGCCACGGGTTACACAGTCGACAGCGACGGTACGCTGGCCAACTTCCCAATTACCACCACTCTGCAGGCCAAGATGGTGACTTACTCCACGCTGTCTGCTGCGGCGCAACCTGTCAACCTGATGGCGCCATCGGCAGGACTGTGGGCCGCCGATCTCAATGGCAACGTCGCAGACGTATTCAGTTCCAGTCCCCAGGCCTTCAGACTCGCCATTCCGGTGGCGCCTACGCCGGTAACCATCATCGGCAGCCCCACTCTCCAGGGTCAGCGTGAATATGCAATCAGCCAGAACTTCATCGATCCAACCGGCCTGATCTGCAATAATTCGCCGACTACGGCTCCCACTGGCGCGGCCACTCCGATTGAGCTCTCCACCAATACGGCCGACGCGCCGATTGCGCTGGGCCAATGCCCCGTTTATGCCGTGCCAAGCCCCGATCAGAAGCGTGTGTATGTGATGAATCGGGGCGACGACACTGTAAGCGTCATCAACAGCCAGAACAACATCCGGAACAGTTGTACGCCGTTCCTCAACCAAAACGGCCAGCCTGTTACCTGTCATCCCACTCTGCCGCTTTCCACCACAGCGGTTACGGCCACAGGGATTACGCCGCCCAACGGAACCAGCGGCATGCCCGTGCACGCCGGCCCGGTCTATGCCGAGTACAACTCGGCGTTAAACCAGTTGGTGGTGGCCGACTATGACGGCGGGACGATCAGCATTATCGACGTGACCCTGGATCAGTACGGCAACGACGGCCCGACGTTCGGAACCACGTATACAATTCCGGTGGGCAACAATCCGGCAAGCGTGACCGTTCTGGCCGACGGCACACGCGCTTATTCAGCCAACCAGACCGACGGCACTGTGACCATCGCCAACCTGACCAGCCACACGGTGGAGAAAACGCTGGCCGTGGTCGGTCATCCGCGCACCGTTGCTTCAACGCAGAATTCCCTGTACGGCAAGGTTTATGTCGCCTCGCCTGACAGCCCATATCTCACCATCCTCGCCACATTGACTGACCTGGTTGATACCACAGTGCTGGTCGAGGGCAACATTGTGGATGTACGAGTGACCACTCAGAACGGGTCCAGCGGCAACAGCAACATCGTCAGCCGCAGCGCCGGTCACGGCGAGCCCTGCAACCTGCCGCCGGCGCTGATGCTTTCAACTTATGGCGCGAACTACACACTCAAGCAGTGCCAGACGATCCCATAGAACGCATCCTGGAAGTTTGAAAGAATCGAACGTTGAAAAGGGCAGCTCTCCACAGTGGAGCTGCCCTTTTCAACGTTTTGGGACGCGCTATTCGCCGTAGAAGCGGTTTGTATCTCCTACCACCTTTCTCTGACTGGACCGGTCTTTCCGATGAGGCTTGCATCGAGAGATTTCTTTGCGGTTGCAATTGTGACTCTCGGCACAGACTAAATTGATGCGGCGCACCAAGCATGGATGTGCAATGGTGTTCCGCACAGTTCCAGGTCATGCTGTCCATAGGCCTTGTCCTGTCTTTTCCTGTGCGGAGTTCATTCCGGAGTGAGAGCTAATGCAATCGAGCAGGGATGGTGTTCGGCTCACGCGGCGGCAGTTTGTGGCTGCGGGAGCGATGGGCGGCGCGGCGCTTGCCGTCGGCTGCGCTGGGACCAAGCAGGGAAACTGGGATTTTCTCAACGATCCTCAGGCCCGGACGCTGACCGCAATCTGCGATCAGATCATTCCTGCGGATGACTTTCCGAGCGCATCGCAAGTCGGCGTGCTCACCTACATCGATCGTCAACTTGCCCGGCACTACAGGCGCCACAGAAATGCTTACCGGGACGGGCTTGAGCAGGCCGATGCGATGAGCAGAAAACGCTTTGGCCAAGACCTGGCGGCGTTGACCGTTCCACAGCAATTCGAGATGGTGAGCTTGATCGAAAAAGAGAATTCCATATTCTTCAACCTGGTGCGCAGCCACACGCTTGAGGGCTACTATGGCGCGCCGCGGCATGGCGGCAATCGCGATGCTGTCAGTTGGAAGATGCTTGGCATGGCGGAGCCGCCTGTTCGCGGCCGCGCGCAGTACGACCAGAGAAAGAGCCCGGCCTCATGAAGAGAGTGAATGCGGTTGTTGTGGGCGCCGGCGCAGCCGGAGGCATTGTAGCCAAGGAACTGTCGACCGCGGGCCTGAGCGTAGTCCTGCTGGAGCGCGGCAAGTGGTACACGGCGAACGATTGCCGCAAAGACGACCTGCGCAATCAGCGCACTACTTTGCTTGGCAATGCCTTCGGGCCTGAGGATGAAGGCAATCCGCGCGTTGTATTCGATCCCAAGAGCGGGCCGCGAACCTTTCTGCCCAGCGAGGGCGGCTACCAGAACAATGCCGCCTGCGTGGGCGGTGGAACGCTGAGCTATGGAGCCATGGCGTGGCGCTTTATGCCGCAGGATTTCCGCATGCGGTCGATCTACGGAGCGCCGCAGGGGAGTTCGCTCGAAGATTGGCCCATTACGTACGACGACCTTGAACCCTTTTACGACAAGGCCGAATACGAGATCGGCATCTCCGGAGATTACTCGGGCAGTCCGTTTTTTGGCCCGCGCAAGCGCCCCCTGCCGATGCCGCCGCTGGCGCCTAATCGCGAGTTTCAAATCCTGGAGCCGGCAGCCAAACGCCTCGGCCTGCATCCCTTTCACATTCCCATGGCGCGCAACAGTGTGCCGTACAACGGCCGCGGGCCGTGCATGCGCTGCAGGTGGTGCGTGGGCTTCGCCTGCGAAGCGGATGCCAAGAACGGTTCGCAGAACACAGTGATCCCCACGGCGCTGGCCACGGGAAACTGCGAGTTGCGCACCGAGTGCATGGCGAAGGAGATTCTGACCGACGACCGCGGGCGCGCGCGCGGCGTAGCCTACTACGACGCCGACGGTCACTTGCAGCAGCAGGATAGCGACATCGTCATCGTGTCTGCCTGCGCGATTGAATCTGCGCGCCTGCTGCTGAATTCCAAGAGCCGATTATTTCCCAATGGGTTGGGGAATCAGCATGACCAGGTTGGCCGCAATCTGCAAGGTCACCACTATACGGGCGCCGTCGGATTCTTCGATTTCGATACTTATGACGATGTAGGGCCGGGCGCCAGCATCGCCGTTGCCGACTACAACCATGGCACACCGGGGCTTTGCGGCGGAGGCGCGCTTTGCAACGAATTCATCCGCCTGCCGATTCAGATGATCGAGCGGATGCCAGTAAATACGCCGCGCTGGGGGCTCAAGCACAAGCAGGCCATGCGCAATTTCTACAAGCGCAACATTGCCGTGATGGGGCCCACGCAGCCGATTCCCTCCGCCGACGCCAGGGTCACTCTCGATCCGGACGTTCGGGACAAGTGGGGAATGCCGGTGGCGCGCATTTCCGGCAATGTGCATCCGCATACGTTTGAGATCGGCGTGATCCAGGCGCAGCGTTCGGAGGCATGGCTGAAGGAGGCCGGCGCAGTGAGCACCCTGCTCAACGCGAGCAAGCCCACGATTGTATCCAGTGGTCAGCACCAGGCCGGCACTTGCCGCATGGGCAACGATCCGCAAGGCTCGGTGGTGAACAAGGCCTGCCAGGTTCACGACGTGGACAACGTTTTTGTGATCGATGGGAGCGTGCATGTAACGAACGGAGGCTTCAATCCGGCACTGACCATCATGGCGATTGCTTACATGGCATCCGAGGAACTGGTTCGCAACTGGAAGGGTACGGGATTCAAATCATGAAGACCTTCCTCAGGTTTATGGCGATCGGCCTTGGCGTAGCGGCGTTGCTTGTAGTTGGGGGCACCTATGGTGCGTCGTACTACTACACGTCGCAATATGGGCAGGGCTGCGCAAGCTGCCATGAGATGGCGGCGTACGTCAGCGCGGTGCATTCCGCACCGCACCGGACAACGGGCTGCATGGATTGCCACGAGGCAAGCATGGCTACCAAGCTGCGGCACATGCGGATTCACATCTTCGGCACGGTTCCTGAGGCTATCCGCTTGCGGGACGTGGATGTTCTGGCGATGACGCCAAGCTGCCAAAAGTGCCACCAGCACGAATATGCAAACTGGCATGCGGGGCCGCATAGCGCGACGTACAGCCAGATATTTGCCGATCCGGTGCACAACTCAAAACGCATACTGATGGATGATTGCCTGCGCTGCCACGGCATGTACTTCAACGGATCAATTCGCGAGGTTGTGGAACCGCTGAACATGAAAGGACCGTGGCGGGTGATTCGTTCTGGATTCGCCGATCAACCGGCAATGCCCTGCATGACTTGCCACCAAATGCACCGCGAAGGTGCGCAGGAGACCAAGCCTGCTTCGTGCATTTCGGTGGCGGGCGCGGCCGTGCCTGATTCGCTGGCTTTCTACGACCGGCGCGAAACGCTTCACTTTACAGCAGCGGCGCTCTCTATTCCTCAACTGCAAGATGGAGCGCGCGTGGTGAGGATCAGCCAGGACCCGCGCCAGGCCGTCTGCTACCAGTGCCATGCGCCTCGCGAGCCGGAGGCCGGTTCCGTTGCGGCAACGAATGCATGGGGGCCGCAGGTGGGCTCGGGAGACGATCGTACGCCGATAGGCGTGCATGAGGGGATAAGCTGCGTGGCTTGCCACGATGGGCATAACGAGAACACGCGTGCGTCTTGCAAGACTTGTCATCCGCAGATGTCCAACTGTGGTATCGACGTGGAGAAGATGGATACAACGTTCGCGAATTCCTCGAGCGCCCATAACATCCACAGGGTGAAGTGCACTGACTGCCATCAGCACGGCATTCCGAAGGTGAAGGCAGTTGCGGCGGCGAAAGCGAAGCTGCAGACGACTCCCGGAATGAGCGGCTTTTAAAACTTGGAAAAGAAAATAGAAGAGCACGTTGATTCAAATTCGTGCTGCCTTACAGCATTTTCGAGTTGAGTGTTAACACAACTTNNCCCGGCCGAAAGCGCTCTAGCTTTGCACGCGATTGTGGCTGGGCCTTATATCCTCTGACAGGGGGAGCTCGGTCGCGATGACGGCTGGAACAAAGATTCGCGTAGATGTTTTGCTTGTGGAACGCGGGCTTGTTCCGAGTCGTGAACGGGCGCGGGCTTATATCCTCGCGGGTCGCGTACTCGTAAACGAGCAGAAGATCGATAAGCCGGGGACGACGGTGGCCGGCGATGCGCCGGTGCGGCTGCTGGGAGACGATCCGCCTTACGTGAGTCGCGGCGGGCTCAAGCTGGCGGCGGCACTTGAGCACTGGAAGATCGCGGCGGCGGGCAGGGCGTGCCTCGATGTAGGAACATCGACCGGCGGATTTACTGATTGCCTCTTGCAGCACGGTGCTGCGCAGGTGACTGCCGTCGATACCGGTTTTGGCCAGATCGCCATGAAGCTGCGCAACGATTCGCGCGTGCATTTGATGGAACGAACGAATGCGCGGCTCCTCTTGCCGGGAACTCTCAAGGCGGAGCCTGGGAGCCCTGAACTCACGATGCTTGTGATGGATGTTTCGTTTATATCGGCCACGCTGCTGCTGGGGCCGGTGCTGGCGGCTGCGCCCGCGATTACTGAGGCCGTTGTTCTGGTGAAGCCGCAGTTTGAGGCCGGCCGCGAGAACGTAGGCAAGGGAGGCATCGTTCGCGATCCGGAGGCACACCAGTTGGCCGTAGATCGGGTTGCCGATTGCGTCCGGTCGCTGGGCTGGGAAGTGGTCGAGACGATTCCTTCGCCCATCACAGGTGCGGAGGGCAATCGGGAGTTTCTGCTTTATGCGCGGCGCGTTGGAGCCTGAATCCATTCTCGAGTCCGCCGTCGAGCCTGAATCCGTTACACTTGAGCGCATGGTTCGGGTCGCGATTGTTTGTAAACCGCACAAGGAAGAGCTCAACAGGCTGTTGCCTGAGTTGATCAAGTGGCTGCGCCAGAATGGGTACGAGCCACTGCTGGACCTCGAGGGCGGCCAATACACTGACACTGCTCCGGTGCTTGATCGCGGGGAGATGCCTGCGTGGTCGCCGGAGCTGGTGATCGTGCTCGGTGGGGATGGGACGCTGCTGGCTGCGGCGCGCGTATTTGCATCGACGAGTACGCCGATTCTTAGCGTGAATCTGGGCTATCTGGGGTTTCTTACCGAGGTGCGGCTGGCTGATCTTTACTCGACGCTGGATAGCTGGTGCAAGGGCTGCCACGATCTGGATGAGCGGGCTATGTTGCACGCATCGCTGTGGCGCGAGGGTGCCGAGCACTCCAGCTATGAGGCGCTGAACGAGATTGTGGTGTCGAAGGGCGACATTGCGCGCATGGGCGATTTTGCCGTGGAACTGGACGGCAAACTGGTGGCCCGGTTCCGCGCGGATGGCGTGATTGTCTCAACTCCCACGGGCTCGACGGCGTACACGCTGGCGGCCAATGGGCCGATCCTGACTCCGGATGTGGATGCCATGGTGGTGACCCCTATCTGCCCTCATTTGTTGACGTTGAGGCCGATCGTGGTACGCGGCGACGCGCGGCTGGTGGTGAGGGTGGAGGGGATTCCCGACCTGGCGCTGCTGACTGTGGATGGCCAGCAGGCTGTCGAGTTGCATCGCGGGGACGAGATACGGTGCTACCGGTCTACCAATACCGTAAAGCTGGTGCGGCTCAGCGAGAGCGGGTTCTTTGAGGCTTTGCGGAGCAAGCTTAGCTGGGGAGAGCGGTAGAAGAACAGTGGTCAGTTGTCAGGGGTTACAGCATTTTCGAGTTGANNCCCCGGCCGAAAGCGCTCTAGTGTTGCAATTCGCTTAAGAGGACTTTGGCTTTGGCGGCAAGGGTGCTGGCGCCGTCTACGTCACCCGAGGCGAGGGCGGCTTTGGCTTGCTTGAGGAATTCGCGGATGTGGGCCGCGGTCTTTTGATCCTGGTCGTTCAGGCGCTGGCTGATATCGTTCAGGCCTCGCTCAATGGACGCGATTGACTCTTCTGTCTGGCGGCGCTGATCGGCGGGATCGCCCGAGGAAAGTTGTCCAATGGCGTTGACAGCCGGCGTTCCGACGGAGGCTTGTTGGACCTCGGGGGTGGGATTTGCCGGCGGCTTCTTGTGTTTTGGCGGAGGCTTGGGCGTCTGCTCCGGCAGCTTGGTGACGGAGACAGGCTGCTGGGTTGGAATCGTGACTTCAGGAGGCGGCTGCTGGGTAGGCGGCGGGACGGACGAATTTTCAAGCTTGGGCGCGAGCGGCTGGGCCGGTTGCGTTGGGGTCTTGTGCAGGAAGCACCCCGTCAGAAACAACGGCAGCACCCACGCGACAATCCTGGCAGGTAGCTTCATCCCGCAAGTCCCTTCTCGATTTCAGCGCTCGCCGGCTGAAGATGCCGGCGTCCCCAGTCCGTGGCGGAGAGCGGAATTCGCAACCGGAACTCCGAGCCATGGCCTGTCTTTGATTGTACTTCTATGCTGCCGTGGTGTAACTGAATTATCCGGTAGGTCATTGCTAATCCGATACCGCTGCCCTCGCTCTTGGTAGTGAAGTAGAGGTCAAAGATCTTATCCCGGATTTCGTCAGGGATTCCGGAACCCTGATCGGTGATGCGCAGAACCGCAGTTTTTCTATCTTCTTCCAGAACCACCTCAAGGTTGCCTCCGGCGGGCATGGCCTGTGCGCCGTTCAAAATGACGTTCAAGACCGCCTGTTTGAAAAGGTCGGCATCGACGTTGGCCACCAGCGGGTAGGAGGGCATGTGGTTGACAAGAGTGACGTTGCGGGTGGACAGCTCGGCCGTGGCCAGGGAGAGGACGTCGCCGACGACAGAGCGCAGATCCTGTTCGCGGAGATCAAGTTCGACGGGGCGTGAGAAGTCCACAAGCATTTGGACGACGCGGTCGAGGCGATGTATCTCCGTGTCGATGACTTCCACGTGCCGGACGGCGGGTCCGCTGGCGTCGCCGAGCTTGGTTTTGAGCAGCTCGAGGTGCACCACGATGGCGTTGATGGGGTTTTTTACCTCATGCCCGACGCCGGATGTGAGCCTGCCGATGGCGGCCATGCGGCGGGAAAGCTCAAGCTCGGACTCGATGGCTTCGGCGGACTCGAGGTCGTGCAGCATGACCAGCGCACCAAGGCCCTGCCGGGTATCTTCGTCGTGAATGAACTCGAGCGAGGCTTGGATGCGGCGACCGGTTTCAGTGCGAATTTCCTCTTTAACGAGCGTGGCGCCGGCATCGAATGCCTCGCTGAGAATCCGGCCAAGGGCTGTGGAAGTATCGAAGATGTCGTGAGCGTGGAGGCCGAGGATGCTTTCGCGCGGAATTTCAAGAAAGCGCCGCGCCGCCTCTGACACCAGGACAGCGCGGCCGTCGCCGGTGAACAGAAGAATGCCGTCCTGGAGATTGCCGAGAATCTGATCAAGATTTTCAGTCAACGCGGAGAAGACTTCTTCGACATTGCGCATGCGCTGGCCGATGCGCTCGATTTTGGTGGATACCTGCGCAGCCGTGTCCTGATTGGGCGCGACTTTCAGTTCATTCGCCGCCCCCCCGGCAGCGGTCCAGCGGTCTAGCTGGAGGCTGATCTGCTCCATGGGGCGCAGGGCGAGGTTGCTCAACAGGAGCGCCGCCAGCAGCGCTGTGAGCAGTGCAACGCCCATCAATGTGAGTGCCTGGGACCGCCACGGCGCATAAAAAGCAAGCAGCAGCGTGGTGCGCACGCCCACGTGCACGGTGGCAAAGGGCGCGCCGTTGTTGTCCAGAGGCACAATCACGTCATAGACCTTAGGCGCGCCGAAGACCGTTCGCATCAACTGGAGGGAACTGATTTCGAGGAGCTGTTTGTAATCCGGCCGGACAGGCATCGGCTTGTCTTCAAATTCCGGATCGGTGCTGAGAAGCGTGATGGAATGGCTGTCGCCGATGTTGATGTCGTAGACGGTGAGCGAGTAGAGGTTTACCGACTGGACTACGGCCTGCAGTTCCTCATTGTCGCGCACGGCGTTGGTCATCAGGGCGCGCAGTTGGCTTGGATCGTTGGGATTGACGGTCTGGTCCCTGAGGCCTGTTTCGAGGGCATTTTGAAGGGCAAACCGGATCTGTTCTGCCACCATGTGATTGGTGTCGTAGGACTGCTTGACGGCCGCGTGCAACAGTTGGCTTGCGTAGACGAGGGAAACCAGCGCGGCGATGAGAAACACCAGAGCCGTAATAGCCAAAACGAGTTTGGTCTTGAGACGCATGGTTCAGCTGACCGTGTCCTGGCGGGCGCGGCTGTACTCCTTGAGTTTGTTGTGGAGGGTCTTGAGGCTGACGCCCAGGATTTCAGCAGCGCGGGTCTTGTTTTGGCCCGTGGCCTCAAGGGTGTGCAGGATTAGCAAGCGCTCAGCCTCGTCAACGGTGGTGCCCACGTGCACCGGAACCATGCTGGCATCGGAGGCAAGGGTGGCCTGCTGCTGCACCTTGCCGAATCCGGGAGACAGGTGACCCGCATCGAGAGGCGCGCCATCGGTGCAGAGGATCACCGCGCGTTCGATGGTGTTGCGCAGTTCGCGGACATTGCCGGGCCAGTTGTAGGCCATCATGCGGTCGAGAATGGACGGGGCGACGCCGGAGACGTGCCGATTGTGCTTCTCATTCATCTGCTCCAACATGGCCTGGGCCATGGCGGGCAGGTCTTCCATGTGATCGCGGAGCGGCGGCATGTGGATGTTGAAGACGTTAAGGCGGTAGAAGAGGTCGGCGCGCAGGTGGCCTTCTGCGACAGCGGTGTTGGGATCGTGATTGGTGGCAGCCAGCACTCTCACGTCCACATCCTGCTCAGTGCGTGCGCCGAGGCGGCGTAACTTCCGTTCTTCCAGGACTCGGAGCAGTTTTGCCTGGGTACCAGAGGGCATCTCGCCGATTTCGTCGAGCAGCAGGCTGCCTCCGGCGGCCAGTTCGAAGCAGCCGGCACGCCGATCGACCGCGCCGGTGAATGCGCCTTTCTCGTGGCCGAAGATCTCGCTCTCGATGAGGGTTTCAGGAATGGCGGCGCAGTTGACGCCGACGAAGGGCTTGGCCTTGCGGGGGCTCAGCTCGTGCAGGGTGCGGGCTACCAATTCCTTTCCCGTCCCGCTTTCGCCGGTGATGAGGACGTGCACGTTGGAAGGCGCGATCTGTTCGATGAGGCCGAAGATTTCGCGCATGGGGCGCGAGTTGCCGACCAGGCTGCCGAGGACTCCGCTCTGGCGCAGACGGCGGCGGGCCACTTCAAGCTCGATTTCTGTTTCGCGCTGGCGGGTCGCGTTGGCCAGGATAGTGCGCAGGCGGGTGGCGTCAACCGGCTTCTGGAGGAAGTCGTATGCGCCCAGCTTCATGGCTTCGACGGCGAGCTGGATGGAGCCCATGGCGGTGAGGACGACGACGGCGAGGTTGGAGCCAAGGCCGGAGCCTTCTTCGCCGAGCTTGGTGAGCAGGCCAATGCCGTCCAGGCGCGGCATCTTGAGATCGGTGACCACAATGGCCGGATCCCAGGCAACGACCTTTTCCCAGGCTTCGAGGCCGTCACGCGCGGTCTCAGTGCGATAGCCCCAGCCGGAGATCAGCTCGGCCAGGCCCATGAGCGCGTTGGGCTCATCTTCGGCGATAAGGACTTTCACGGCGTTCTGCATAAAGGTCTTCCGGTTCCTAAATCTTATCTATACTATGCACCCGCGGCGGGCTCACCGGCTTTTTCAGTCAGCTCGGCCCAGCGGGCATAGAGTGTGTCGTTTTCGTGCTGCGCGGCGTCCAGTTCGAGCAGGGCCTCCTGGAGGGCGGCGGCGTCAGTTGCGATTTCAGGATGCTCGACGCGGGCGTGAGCGGCGGCGAGGCGGGTGTCGGAAATTTCCACGCGCTGCTCAATGGCGGCAAACTCGCGGGCTTCAAGGTAGGAGAGCTTTTTTCTGGAGCCGGCGGACGGAGCGGGTTCGGCGGCAGTGCGCTGGGTGGGGCTGGAACCGTCTGGCCGCCGACGAGACTTGTCCTGCTGGTCGAGGTCTTGGGCCAGGTCGTCTTGTCCGGCGAGCCAGTCTTCCCATTGTGCGTAGTCGGCAAAGCGGCCGGTGTGGCCGCGGCCATCGAGCCCCAGGACGGTGGAAGCGACTCGGTTGAGCAGATAGCGGTCGTGGGTGACCAGCACCAGCGCGCCGGGAAATTCGAGGAGATTTTCTTCGAGGATTTCGAGTGTCGGAATGTCGAGGTCGTTGGTGGGCTCGTCGAGCAGCAGGACGTCTGCCGGTTCAAGCATTAACTTGGCGATGAGAACCCGTGCACGCTCGCCGCCGGAGAGATTGCGGACGGGCTGGTTGAGCTGTTCGCCGGTGAACAGGAAGCGGGCGGCCCAACTGGCTACGTGGATGGTGCGGCCCTGGTAGATGATGCCGTCGCCTTCAGGAGCGAGGGCGCGGCGGAGGGTGAGGTTTTCGTCCAGCTCGCGCATCTGGCTGAAGTAGACAAGGCGTAGGGCTTCGGCGCGGCGGATGGAGCCTTCGGCTGGTTCGAGCTCGCCGCGCAGCAAGCGGAGGAGGGTGGTTTTGCCGCTGCCGTTGGGCCCGACGAGTCCGACCTTCATGCCCGCGGTGAGAATGAAATTCAGCCCCTCGAACAACCGTTGGTTGTTTTCACTTTTTGGACTGGCTTCTGTGGGAGGGCCGCTGGTTGGCACGTCGCAGGCCACGTTGTCGAATTCGACCAGGCGTTTGCTCTTGCGCATGCTGGCTTCAAAATCGATGCCGGCGGAGTTGACGGTGGTGCGGGCATCCATGGCGGCCAACTGACCGATCATGGCGTTGGCGGTTTCGATGCGGGCTTTGGATTTTGTGGTGCGAGCTTTGGGTCCGCGGCGCAGCCACTCGATTTCAGTTCGCACGCGGTTGCGAAGACTCTCCTGCTGGCGGCTTTGCGATTCGAGATAGGCCTGCTTTTCTTCAAGAAAACGGCTGAAGGTTCCCTTGACGCGGAACAGGCCGTCGGCAAAGACGCGGTTCAACTCGACGATCTGGCTGGAAGTACTTTCGAGAAAATAACGATCGTGGCTTACTGTCACAGCGGCAAAGGAGGAAGACGATAGCAACTCCTCAAGCCATTCGATGCCTGCAAGGTCGAGGTGGTTGGTAGGTTCGTCCAGGAGCATCACTTCGGGATCGCCGACGAGGGCTTCCACAATTGCGAGGCGCTTGCGCCAGCCGCCGGAGAGAGACGCGGCCTGGGCATCGAGATCGGCGAAGCCGGCGCGTCCGGCAAGCTCGCGCAGGCGGCCTTCGCGCTCGCCCTCGTTTACGTGGGCGGCGGTGAGCGCCTTCTCCAGCACCTGGCGGATGGAGAGGCCGGGGGCAAAACGGGAGTCCTGAGGCACGTAGGCGGCGCGGGCACGTTTGCGGACGGCGAGCTCGCCTGAGTCGGGCTCGATCTGCCCGGCCAGAAGCGCCAGCAGCGTGGACTTGCCCGCGCCGTTGGGGCCGATGAGACCGATGCGGTCGCCGTCTTCGACGGTGAGGGAGATGTTGTGAAACAGCGGCGTGGCGCCGAATTGCTTGGTTACGGACTGCGCGTTGAGAATTGGAGGCATCCCTTTAAGACTACTGTGCCGTGGTGCTTCGGGGTGCGGCCGCGCCCATCGATTGAGTATTTGCGCAGTTGGTCACAGAAGAAGCGCAGGGCAATCGCATAAACGTACTTCATTGGCACGCTTGATTCAGCTTGACGCATCGAGGGGTCGAAAGCGGCCCCGGATGAAGTCCGCCGCAGCGGACGCAATCCGGGGAAGGCGTCCAAAAAGCAGTAATCCGCCCCGTCGGGGCGGAGCGAATCCCATCCATGATCTCAACCGCTGTTCATGCGATTGCCCTGCATCCCCACGACGGAACCGCGCTGCAATCCACTAAGCTCTGTTAGAGTCGGGACTTGAAGAGCTTCAATCTTCAGAGAGCTACCTGCCCGGCCCCAATGAAACCATCGATAGAGACGGCAATTTCAAACTTCGGAGTAACCGCCAAGGCAAAGCTATCGAATCCCGCGGCGACCGAATGATTGATCCCCAGCATGGACGGCCTGCTGCCCCTCCGCGTCTTCCGGTTGGAATTGCGCCCACCATCCCTAAAGACGGAGCGATCTCTGACCAACCGGACCAGCTGCCCGACACTATCGGTTACGATGCCGGGAAGCAACGGCTCTTGGTAGGCCACGGCTTCATTGACCGCGTTCCGCTCGCCGTCTGGAAATACGAAGTCTCCGGCAAGCAAGTCCTCCTCCAGTGGTTCAGCTATCGCAAGATGCATCGCAAGCGGCCCACCCTCGCCGCTCGGCGACATCCAACCGGACCACTGGCTACCCGAGTACACCACTGAACTTCTCAACGTCCTGAATGTCCTTGCCCTTCTCGTCGAGTTAGAACCAAAGCAGGCCGACCTGCTCGAAAGAATCTGCGCCGGTCCATTGATCTCCGAGGCGGAACTCAAGTCTGCAGGCGCGCTCGAAAAACCGCAAGCCCCCAAGAAGTCGAAGAAAGAGAAGCAGAAGCCCATGCACCTCTTTGACGCTGACTTGCTGATTCGCTAACCCGCCGGCTCGCCGACCTCCTTGTTCCCTTGTCCCCTCGTTCCCTTGTTCCCTGTCTTTCTCGTATACCTCTTCCTCCACAACTCCTGTTCCACAAGTTCCATCGCCCGATCCTCCAGCGAGCGGTGCCACGGCGCCAACCCGTATACCAGATCGCATTCCAGCGCCCGCGCCATCCTTGCAAGCTGTTCCGGGCTGATCGTCCGTCTCTGTTCGGACCGCTCCGTCTGAAACACCATTTTTGTCGTAAACTTCATCGCCTCCGCAATTCGCTCCGCCGGAATCCCTGCCGCCAGCCGCATCGCCCTCAGCCATCCCTCCGGCGGCCGCGGATCCCTCCTCGCCCTTCTGTATGGCTGCAGTTGCCGTTCCAACTCCAGCCGGGCCCTCTCCCGCAATATCTTCACTCTCGTTCCCATCCCTTTCGCGAGCGCACCCCCACTGTCACGAAAAGCGCAGAAAAACACGCCAATTTCGCCGTATTTCGCCCTAATATGCCTTGAATATGTCCATTTTTACCCATAACCGGGTAATTCTCTGCAACCCTTTGTCACTTTTCGACACCTTCCCGGCAGCCAGACCAAAGACTTAGGTGGCCTGAAAGGTTAAGTGCTCAAAGAAGTGCAACCCTATAAGCGAACCTTTGCCCTGAAACGCAACCTTATAAGCAAACCTTTGACGTTTGCGACGCACCTTATAGGCGAACATTTCGCCCCCTGCGGTAGGGGGTCAATGCTATAAGAGGGATTCGTTGCCGAGAATGCGATAGAGAGTCGATCGGCTGATCGAGAGTTGACGGGCAGCCCGAAGCTTGTTCCCACGGTTAAGATCGAGTACATGCTGGACATGATGGCGAATGACGGCATCGAGTGAGAGGCCTTCAGGATGGGCGGCGGGTAACTGGTTCGGTTGTGTCTCCGCTTCGGAGGACAAAGCAAGATTGCCGGCCAGGATGACGCCGTTGTCGGCTTCAAGCAAAGCGGTTTCAAGCACGCTGGCCAGTTCGCGCACATTGCCCGGCCAGTTGTGCTGAAGCAGGCGGGCAAGCGCGCCAGGTCCAAGCAGCACAGGCCGCTGCTGGTAGCGGGTGCAGATACGGTCGAGCAGGGACTGCGCGAGCGGAGTTATGTCTTCTCGGCGCTGCCGCAGCGGCGGAATCCCAAATCGAATCGCGGTGAGCCGAAACGCGAGGTCGGGAAGCAGCAGCCCCTGTCCGGCCATCTGACGAAGCGAAGTCTGCGATGAGGCCAGCAGAACGGCGCGGCCCGGCGGACGATCCTGGAGCGCTCTCAGCACACCAAGCAGCAACCCCTGCCCCGGAGGGGCGAGCAGATCCACGCGGTCGAGATAGATAAAGCCGGCAAGCGTGGAAGGGTCGCCATCGGTGGCTAGCCATTCCCGCGCATCGCGACGCTGAAAAAGCGATCCGGACAATGGAGAGCGAGAGAAGAGATAGCGAGCAAGTGTGTTCTTGCCCGTGCCGTGCTCGCCTTCGATAGCGGCCACCTGCAAGTGTGGTGCGGCCATTTCTGCCTGCATCAGCAATTTTCGCCAGGCCGCGCTTACGCCCACTAATTGGATGACGGGCGGAGAGTCGGCTTCAACAAGAGAGAGCCCGGAGACGGACGGCTGGGGCTGGTAGTGAGCGGCGCTTTGCATCGTTCTCAATGTGCCTCACTTCCGTCGGCCCAAGAGGATGTATCGGGCCAACAGTCGTTTCATCGGCGAAGTTCAAGGAAACATGAACGGAAGCGAGAACGGATGTTTTGTTGGACAGCGGAAATCCAGGGCAGTCGCATCTGCATCTGTCTTTCCCGTGCGGCTACGGCCAATGTCACTTAGGCGCAAATCATTTGATGATTTGGGGAAAAGTTTAAACCACGATATACTCGATGCATTCCCACCGAGGCGTCATACATCCCAGCTTAGCTAGATCTCAAAGAATCCTGGGACACATTTCTTCTGTTGCCTCATTCAATCAGCATTGCCCGGGAGAAGTGGCCATTGACTAACAAGACCAGGAGTTGGTGCTACGGCGGCTGGTTGGTTTTGATCGTCGTGTTTGCGGTGTTGCATGCGCTGCATCTGAGAGCCGATTTTCCTAACCATTCGCCGTGGATTTTTGATTGGGCCAAGTACACCGACGAGGGCTGGTACGGGAACGCGGCGATTCGCGCACACCTGTTCGGAAACTGGTATGTGAAGGGTGACTTCAATCCCGCCGTCGCACTTCCTGTGCTGCCGTTTCTGGAGTGGATGCTTTTCTTCGTAACTGGAGTAACTCCGGAGGCCGCGCGGGGACTGGCCGTCGCATTCTTCTTTGCCAATCTGCTGTTGAGCTACCTGCTGCTAAGGGCTAAGGGACCGCACTGGGCTGGACTGTTGGCAGTTACGTTGATGGTGACCAGCCCTTTCCTGTACGGCTTTAGCAGGCTGGCGATTCTAGAACCGATGCTGACCGCATTTACGCTTGGCGCAATGAACCTGGCGGTGCGGCTGCCGCATATGCGTCGGCCAACACTCGCTTCAATCTGTATTGGCCTGCTGTCTATGTTGATGATGCTTACCAAGACGACAGCGGTTTTCTTGCTGCCGGCGTTGGGGTGGGCGCTTCTGATGGAACTCCGGCAAATGCGCGCGCTGGCATTGCGTTGTGCATTGACAGCGCTGGGTGCCTTCGCGATCACGTATGGGATATGGATGGCGGTGGTGGTGCGGCTTGGCCTGTTCGGCGACTACAGCTACTTGTTCTTTGTGAATAATTACCCCAAACCACGCGAGATCTACTGGCCGTTGGTTAGCGCCATATGGTCGGTCCACGGCGGACTTTGGGCGGATCGTATTCTGATTCCGCTGGCGGGAATGATGGTGCTGGGTGCGGTGGTGACGTGGTGGCACGCTGGAGGTCGCGAGTTGTTGCTGGACCCGGTGTTTGGGGCTTCAATTTGGGCCGTAGCCGGCTACATCCTGTTCATGACACTCCAGGACCATCCTCAACCACGGTACTTTGCGGTGGTGGCGTTTTTCTGCTTCATTCTGGTGGCGCGCGGGGCAGAGGCGCTAGCCAGTCATCTGGCGGGGGAACCCTTCACGCGCTTACCCGCTGCACATGCTGTTGGCGGGGCAATGATCGTGCTTGCGGCGCTGGCAGCCATTACGAATGGCGCCCGGACCATGCATTACGCGTTCCACCCGGAATACTCATTTGTGAATGCAGCGGAGCAACTCACGCAATATATCGATGCACACCCCAACGGCAATCGGCTGCTGCTATCGATAAGCGGAGACGAGATATCTTTGGTGAGTCACGTCCCGGCGCTGTGCGACGACTTCGTATCTCCGAGCGAGGCAATTCCCGACTTGCCTAGGAAGCTTGCTACCTATCAGCCGGGCTGGTACGCAGCGTGGAACGATCTGGATCCGGGTACCCTTGAAGACTTGCATATTCATTACTCACTGGAGCAGGTGGCGAGCTTCAAAGCATTCGATGATCCGGACCGAAACCTGCTGGTGCTCTTCAAACTGCATCCGTTGCCGGGAGGCCAAGTGCGCGACCCGAACAAACAAGATTTACAGGATCAGCTACCCGACGACAAATTCGACATCCCGGTGGAGTAGTTCGGCGCTCTTGTCTCATCTACTTATACGGATTGCAAATTGCACCACTCGCGGATCGGTGAGCTGCACAAAATTGCGGGTGTTGAGCGGCATGGCGACGACGAGGGGATGGGAGATGTTGGTCCCGATATTGCTGGTCGCCGATTGGAGCAGAGGAAGGTCGCCAGTGACCGTTACGGTTTGCTGGTCTGTGCCAGGCCTCAGATTGAGATCGGCGGTGACGGTTTGGCCGGTTATGACGGTGCAGGTGAGGTGCTGGAAGCTGGCTGCGCTGGCGTCGATGCGGTAGGAACCGAATGCGACGTTGATGAAGACGTAGTCGCCAGTTGTGGTGGAGAGGGTGGATTGATGGAGGCTGGTGGAGGATTGAGTGAGGTCGACCCGGGCGTTGGCGACGGCAGAACCGGATCCATCGAGAATGCGGCCGCGGAGGACTCCGGCGATCTGGGCATTGGCGGCGGCTGCGCCGGCGAGTCCACAAGTGAGGATCACGAGAGAGGCGCGGCAAAGCTTCATCAGCAGGGACTCCTGAATTGCTTTGAGGCCATCGGGAATGGATGGCAGGGCTTTCTGGAACTGAGTCGCTGAGTCGGGGTGAATCGGAGCGACTTGATACGAATTTATACGATATTTCGAGCGAGAGTCAATCTGAATTGAATTCCTGCCATTGAGTTGATTTCACAGGACTTGACACGGTGGGAGGTGGCAAAGAGTTGTATGCCTATAGAAGAATATGAAGCGGCAGAGAGTCATAAATCGGTTGGCGCCGGCGTTTGCCTGGCTATGGGTGGCCGATCATGACTTCGGTGGCTTTGATGAGGGCTACGGCGGAGTCGCCGGGTTTGAGGGCGAGTTCGCGGACAGCGTCGGCGGTGATGATAGCGGTGACGCGCTGGTCGCCGATGGCGAGGACGACTTTGGCCAGCAGGCCGTCGATGATGACCTCTGCGATGGTGCCGAGGAGTTGGTTGCGATCGCCGGGGGTTTTGACGGTACGGATGCGGCCGGCAAGGATCCAGTGCTTGAGAGCCGGGTAGCTGATGCCGATCTTGTCCGCGGCCTGGCGGGGCGTAAGCAGGGTGGAAGAGGTCATGGAGCTATCGAAGTACCCCCTCGCCAGTACTTTACACGGTCTCATTACAGGACGGGTCCCGGATTGGGGATTTGCGGGAAAACCCTGTGATTGCAGTCACTCGACAGTGGCCAATACGGGTGATAGCCTTCCGGTGGCATTCCCCCAAGTGGTTCAAGGGGCGCGTAATTCGGGGCCGTCCGTAATTCGGCTCAAAAACCTAAAAGTTCGGGAGGAATTGTGACTGCAACGTATTTGGTGTGTTTTTTACTGGGCGTGAGCGTGGTATCGCTCCTGGCGGCCTTTGCCATCAAGGCGGGCGCTGCGGGATTTTTGAAGCGTCAATCGAAGACGGTGGCGGCCGTGGTGGCCCTGCTGTTTCCCACATTCGCCTGCGCGCAGGAGCACGCGGGCGGAGGCGAAGCCAACCTGGTACTGCCGGATTTGAGGAGCGTGAGTTTCGCGAATTTTTTCGGCATGAACGGACATCAGCTTCTGTCGATCGGATTGCTGTTCTGCGTCGGCGGCCTGTTGTTCGGCCTGGCGATTTATGTGCAGTTGAAGAACCTGCCGGTTCATCGCTCGATGCGGGAAATGTCCGAATTGATCTATGAGACGTGCAAAACGTATCTGATCACGCAGGGCAAGTTCATTCTTCTGCTCTGGATTTTCATCGCGGTCATTATCTCGCTGTACTTTGGCGTTCTGGCGCCGGTGGGAAATGTAGCGGTTACCCTGCCCATTATCCTGCTGTTCAGCCTGGTTGGCATCGCGGGCAGCTACGGCGTGGCGTGGTTCGGGATTCGCGTGAACACCTTTGCGAACTCCCGCGTGGCATTCGCTGGATTGAAGGGCAAGCCGTATCCGCTGTTTGCGATTCCGCTGAAGGCCGGCATGAGCGTCGGCATGATGCTGATCTCGGTCGAACTGCTGATCATGCTCATCATCCTCTTGTTCGTCCCGAAGGAATATGCCGGCCCCTGCTTCATCGGCTTCGCGATTGGCGAATCCCTTGGCGCCGCGGCCCTGCGTATTGCCGGCGGCATCTTCACCAAGANNAGGAAGACGACGCGCGCAACCCTGGCGTGATTGCCGACTGCACGGGCGACAACGCGGGCGACTCAGTTGGACCCAGCGCCGACGGCTTTGAAACCTACGGCGTCACCGGCGTGGCCCTGATCACCTTCATCTTGCTGGCCGTCAAGAGCCCCGCGACGCAGGCGGAACTTCTGGTCTGGATCTTCGTAATGCGCGTGGCGATGCTGCTCTCCAGCTCGGGCGCCTACTTCCTGAACGGCATAATCGCCAAGGCGAGATACGCGAACTCCGACGACATGGACTTCGAGGCGCCGTTGACCTCGCTGGTCTGGATCACCTCCATCGTTTCTATCGCCCTGACGTACCTCGTCTCCTTCCTGATGGTCCCGAACCTCGCTGGTGACCCAACGCTGTGGTGGAAACTGGCTTCCATCATCTCTTGCGGAACCCTGGCTGGCGCACTCATTCCCGAATTGGTGAAGGTTTTTACTTCAACCAACTCGAGCCACGTGCAAGAAGTCGTCACCTCCGCGAAGGAAGGCGGAGCTTCGCTGGGAATCCTGTCGGGCCTGGTGGCCGGCAACATGTCGGCCTACTGGCTGGGATTGAGCATGGTCGCTCTCATGGGACTGGGCTATTTCTTTAGCATGATGGGCGGGTCCATGGATGTCATCATGCTCGCTCCGGCCGTCTTCGCGTTCGGCCTGGTCGCCTTCGGCTTCCTGGGCATGGGCCCGGTCACGATCGCCGTGGATTCCTACGGACCTGTTACCGACAATGCTCAATCCATTTATGAGCTGTCGCTGATCGAAACGATTCCCGGCATCGAAGCCGAGTTGAAGAAGGACTACGGTATCGTCGCGAAGTTCGAGCGGGCGAAGTATCTGCTGGAAGCCAACGACGGAGCCGGCAACACATTCAAGGCAACGGCAAAGCCGGTGCTGATAGGCACTGCGGTGGTGGGCGCAACCACGATGACCTTCTCGATCATCATGGCCCTGACCCACGGACTGACCATAAACGTGGAAAAGCTCTCACTTCTGCATGCGCCCTTCATGCTTGGGTTGATCTGCGGTGGCGCGGTGATCTTCTGGTTCGCTGGCGCTTCCATGCAGGCGGTTACCACGGGCGCTTACCGCGCGGTCGAGTTCATCAAGGCGAACATCAAACTGGAAGGCGCGGAGAAGGCGTCGGTCACGGACAGCAAGAAGGTTGTGGAGATCTGCACCAAGTACGCGCAGAAGGGAATGTTCAACATCTTTCTCGCCGTCTTCTTCTCTACACTCGCGTTCGCATTCATGGAGCCGTTCTTATTTGTCGGCTACCTGTTCTCGATTGCGATCTTCGGCCTGTACGAGGCGATCTTTATGGCGAATGCCGGCGGCGCCTGGGACAATGCGAAGAAAGTTGTCGAGGTCGACCTGAAACAGAAAGGGACACCTCTGCACGACGCAACCGTGATCGGAGACACCGTTGGCGATCCGTTCAAAGACACCTCGTCGGTGGCAATGAACCCGATTATCAAGTTCACGACGTTGTTCGGATTGCTTGCCGTGGAGCTTGCCGTGACGCTCAGTTCGACGAGTCCGATGCTGACACACATACTGGCAGTCGCGTTCTTCCTGGTGTCGGTGTTCTTCGTGCACAGATCGTTCTATGGCATGAGGATTGAGACCAAGGAAAGCAACTGATTCGTGCCCTGTAAATCGTAGAAGACGTCGCCTGGGAATGGGCGACGTTTTCTACGCACAAGAGGGGGGCATCCGCTCATCAAGCTGATCTGCAAATGTCACGTTTGTGATTGTGCCTTTGTTTCTGTAGGGCTTAAACCCTGACCATCCCTGCAACTGCGGTGGTGGCGGGGTTCGCATCCAAGATCTATCCCGACTGGCGGACAAAGAAGCCGAAATGCGGTCCCGTGCGAAGTGCACGGGGCCGCATTTGTGTCATTGGGGAGAGGGAGGAGGCTCCGAAACAACCTCCCCGGGCACGATTTGTCGCTTGCCTGGCGGACCGTCCTGGTAAATGGGCCAAATCTCCACACTTCGCACAGGGGGGCGGGGAAAGTGCACCGATTTTGCGTCTTGCGAGGGGTGGAGGGTGGGGCTAGGCTTAATTTGGGAGCGGGGATGGGGACCGGAGCGGGCGGAGCCGGCGAGCCTGGAACTCCATCAAACGTTGGGTGGGGTTTTGTGCTGAAGTCCGCGTGGCGCAATGTTCTTTTGAGCTTTCCACAGGCAACTGGCCGTATTTAGCAGGCTGGTGCAGGAAATGCAAAGAAAATACAAGATATAGTGGTTTCTTGTTGACACGTACCACAGACAGCGGTATTTTTTCATCTGCGGCTGTAAAAAGATCGTAACGATACTTCGACGCGACAACCCGCAGAGAAGCCGCTGAGAGACGAGAGTTCACGGTACATTCCAAATCCCCCGTTTCCCGTTTGTTTGAGAAGTAGTACCAGGGCCCACTTCCAGGCTTTATGACGTCTGGTTTGAGGGGTAGTTTCACCAATTTTGCCAGTCGAGAGGATCCCCATGAACGAGGCTTATCTAGAGACGTCCGCAACCGCCCTCCAGACCCCTTACACGCAGAAGGGGCTGACTTTTGCCCGCCGTTTTTCAAAGGATGGCGTGTCGCCATATGACGAGGTGCAATGGGAGCGGCGAACCGCGTCTATTACCGACACCAAAGGCAACACGATCTTCGAGCAGAAGGACGTCGAAGTGCCGGCCGACTGGTCGATGACGGCTACGAATATTGTGGCCTCGAAGTACCTGCACGGGCAGATGGGCACGCCGGAGCGGGAGACCGGGGTACGGCAGCTGGTGGGACGGGTGGTGGAGACGGTCCGGGACTGGGGCTTGGCTGGCGGTTACTTTGCCTCTGTCGAAGATGCACGTGTGTTCCACGACGAACTGGTACACATGCTGCTGACGCAGAAGGCGGCGTTCAACTCGCCTGTGTGGTTTAACGTAGGCTGCGACCGGTTGGAGCCGGAGTCCGATGGGCAGAACTGGCACTGGGACCCGTCGACGGGTGGGGCGAAGTACTCAGCGACCGGCTATCGTAATCCGCAATGCTCGGCGTGCTTCATCAACGCGGTGGACGACTCGCTTGACTCGATTCTGACTTTGGCCAAGACCGAGGGAATGCTGTTCAAGTGGGGCTCGGGGACGGGAACCAACTTGTCGTCGATCCGAGGGTCGATGGAGCAATTGTCGGGCGGCGGGCAGGCATCGGGCCCCCTGAGCTTCATGCGCGGGTTTGACGCGTTTGCCGGGGTCATCAAGTCGGGCGGAAAGACGCGCCGTGCGGCCAAGATGGTGATTCTGAACGTGGACCATCCGGACATCATGGACTTTATCGATTGCAAGGCAAAGGAAGAGGCCAAGGCCTTTACGCTGATCAAGGCCGGCTACGACGGCTCGGGCCCGGATTCAGAGGCTTATTCTTCAATTTTCTTCCAGAATGCGAACAACTCGGTGCGGGTCAGTGACGAGTTCATGCGCGCCTACGAGAACGACGGCGAGTTCACCACCTATAGGGTGAACGGACACGAGCCGGTCGCGACCTACAAGGCGCGCGACATCATGAAGAAGATTGCCGAGGCCACCTGGCTTTGCGGCGATCCTGGCATGCAATTCGATACGACGATCAATCGCTGGCACACGAGCAAGAACACGGCGCGGATCAATGCGTCGAATCCGTGCTCGGAATACATGTTCCTGGACAACTCGGCCTGCAATCTGTCCAGCTTCAATTTGTTGAAGTTCGTGAACGCAGCAGGAGTCTTCGAGATCGAGGCCTACCGGCACGCCATCTCGACGATGGTTACGGCGATGGAGATATTGGTGGATAACTCCGGCTATCCGACCGAGGCGATCTCACGGAACTCACACGATTACCGTCCGCTCGGACTGGGCTATGCCAACCTGGGAGCGCTGCTGATGGCTTTCGGACTGCCTTACGATTCGGCTGCCGGACGTGACCTGGCTGCGAGCCTGACGGCCATCATGTGCGGCCAGGCTTATCTGCAGTCGGCTGTGATTGCCGCCAACTGCCCGCCGCTGGCCTCGGCAACCGCGCTGACTACTTCTGTCGAGCGCCAGGGCGGCGCATGTCCTGGTTTCTATGTGAATCGCGAGCCGTTCCTTGACGTGATTCGGATGCATCGCGCCGAGGTGAACAACATCGGCAAATCGCGCCAGTGCGGAGAGCCCTTCAATGTACCGCAGCTCGATGCGCTGATCGATGCCAGCCGCGAGAGCTGGGACATGGCGCTGATGTACGGCGAGAAGTATGGCTATCGCAACTCGCAGACTACGGTGCTGGCTCCGACTGGGACGATCGGCTTCATGATGGACTGCGACACAACGGGCATTGAGCCCGACCTGGCTCTTGTGAAGTATAAGAAGCTGGTGGGCGGCGGCATGATCAAAATCGTGAATAACACGGTGCCGGCGGCTCTGTTCAAGCTGGGCTACGACGACGAAGAAGTGAACGCGATCGTCAGCTACATCGACGCGACGGGCACCATTGAAGGCGCGCCGGGCATCAAGCTGGAGCATCTGGGGGTGTTCGATTGCAGCTTCAAGCCGGCCAAGGGCACGCGTTCGATTCAATACATGGGGCACATCAAGATGATGGCAGCGGCGCAGCCATTCCTTTCCGGAGCCATATCGAAGACTGTGAACCTGCCTCATGAGGCGAGCGTGGACGACGTTGCCGAAGCCTATGCGGAGAGCTGGCGTCAGGGCATCAAGGCCGTGGCAATCTATCGCGACGGCTCGAAGGGAACGCAGCCGCTGAATACCAGCATGGATGCCAAGAAAGAGCCTTCGACGCTGGACGTTGTGGGTAGCCGCGTACTGGCCCAACTGGCTGCTTCGCAGCCGGCAGTCGAGGCTGACCTGAAGGCGCTAGAGGCCGGAAACGGTGCCAAGCTGGAAGTGAATGCCAGGCAGATGCTTGAAGCCGCTGCGGCCTTCCAGAAGACGTTGGATGACTATGCCAAGACAGCCGCGATAGCGGTACTGACTACGGTGCCTCCGGTCAGCACGACGACCGAACCAGTCAAGGAAGTCCAGGACACCAATGGTCCGCCCCGTGCCGTGCGCCACCGTTTGCAGGACGAGCGTGCCTCAATCACGCACAAGTTCTCGATCGCCGGCCATGAGGGCTACATCACTGTGGGCCTCTATCCGAGCGGCCAGCCGGGAGAAATCTTCATCAAGATGGCCAAGGAGGGCTCGACTGTCTCCGGGCTGATGGATGCTTTTGCCACTTCGATTTCGCTTGCCCTGCAACATGGTGTTCCGCTCAAAGTTTTGTGCGAGAAGTTTGCGCACACTCGCTTTGAGCCCTCGGGCTGGACGGGCAACGAACAAATTGGCTACGCC
This sequence comes from Acidobacteriaceae bacterium, assembly GCA_003133425.1. The sequence continues at coordinate 1,970 of PKXI01000278.1, read as the reverse complement.
AAGAGCTTGATGGACTATATCTTCCGCTGGCTCAACCTGCGCTTTCTTTCCGGTGAGCAGTTGACGTTGTTCGCGGGGTTGACTCCGCAGGCGCCGCAATTGCCGGCCTCGCCGACGATTCTTTCCGAGACCGATACGGAGCAGAACGAGTTTGGATCGCAGAACCAACTGGCCAAGCTGGCAGAGGAGGTGGCGAAGCGGCTGAACCAGGTGAGCGGCCACGGCAGTGGCCCCGTGGCGGGCGGCGGCATTGCGCCAGAGGCACAGGCTTGGACTGCGCAGAGCAGTTCCCCGCAGATGCCCAACATGAAAGACCGCGGGATTTACCATGCAGCCGATGCGATGCGCGAGATGTATGAGATGGGCGACGCACCGAGCTGCTCAACCTGTGGCGCCATCATGGTCCGCAACGGCAGTTGCTATCGCTGCATGAGCTGCGGTTCGACTAGTGGGTGCAGCTAGGAACTTATTGTTACTTTTACCATGGATGTGGGTGCACCCATAAGGTGAAAGTTTGACCTGTGCCTCGCCAAAACTC
>PKXI01000278.1:0-1416 GCA_003133425.1 Acidobacteriaceae bacterium | reverse complement strand
TGGAATTTTGGCGAGACACAGGGTCGGAATGCGGCATGAGCGGGCGCACATAGATTTGCTTCGGTGCACACTTGCGAAGTTCCGGTAGTGGTGCAGTTTGAGTTTCCACAGACGTTGAACGCTGGACGGATCGGCGTAAACTGTGTCCATGGTTGTAGGCAGAGAATTGGTGTGGCGTAAAGAGGGGGCATTTGAGGGTTGGGCGTGTACTGTTTGCGGTTGGGTGCGTCCAAATCCACGCTTGATCGGCAATACCCAAACCCCCTCTAGGGACGTTGGGGAAGCCTTTGATGCACACATCTGCGCAAAGCATCCCCGCCCAAAGAAGCCGCACGAAGACGTCAACCAGGCCGCCGCGCGGATCGTGAGAGAGGCGATTAAAGATTAGCGAATCCGAACGGTTCGATAACGCCGTCCGCAAGGCGTCCACCGTCTTACGAGAGGAAATGCAGCACCATGAGGCCGAGTCGCAGAGGACGCACATGAAGAAGATGTAGATCCAAGGGCGGGGGAAGTGAGGGAGAATCGTGAGAACAGTTGACTATACATTGCTTCCCCTTGGGACCGAAGTCGATTATAGCGAAATCCAGCTTTGTCCCCATTGCGGCAAGCGAGGCCTTGCAGAGAAAGTGAACGGAGATACTTTCTACACCCATCTCCAGGTGTTGAGATTCGATGAGAATAGTCGTCCCGACTTCAGATGGGAATGGTGCCCGAAACCTGCATACCTCAGCCAAGAAACAGAGTCCAACTAGACGCCCTCCCGCCATTAGTGCATTTAGCCAACCTTATTGGGGCATGAATATACTTCACACACCATTTTCTAGTTTGTCGATTCGTTCCTTGGCCCGGAGAATCGCCCTGTTGTATCTGGCGATATCAGCGCGCGCTTTGGCAACTGTCGGGTTTGTCTCTACGGCCTCTCCCTGCTTTTCGTAATATGCTGTTGTTTCGATTACTTGCTGCGTTCTATCCCGTACCAGTTCCAGATGCGGATTGCCCTCTCCAGATCGTGAATGGCTCTTACGTTTCTAATGAGTTCTTCAGACATGCCGCAAAGTCTAGCAGAATTCGACAGCAGGCATCACTTGCGCGGCTGGGTATGAGCTTAGGCAGGGCTGGTGAGCAATGGTAAGTTGACAGTCATTTGAGTCCGGCGATGTTACGCAATCGGAGAATGAAGGCAATATCGCATCCCATCTTTTGCGCCATCTCGCCTCTAACAATTTGCTCAACAATTGTCTGAGTGCCGGTGTTTCTCTCCCGTCCCGGCATTACGTCTCCCACTTCCCAAACAGTGTCCGGTGGTCCCCAAACGTCCCCGCACGGGATGAGCTGTCCCGAGTCTCCCTCGATAAAGTACCGGTTCTTTACAAGTCTTTGTTCGGGGTCCACACCTTCGCGCGCTTCTTGCGC
>PKXI01000227.1 GCA_003133425.1 Acidobacteriaceae bacterium | reverse complement strand
CAGTATTTATTTGCCGGATCTATAAATAGTCTTGCGGCCTGCCGGAGCGATATAGTTGTTCTGCGCCCGAACGGGGAGTCTTTCAGGGCCAGAAATGCAACACGCTCTTATAAAGAAGGGTACGGTCGGTCACGGCAAAGTCCGCTGCCTTAAATCCTGCCCGGGTAACCTATCGAAATAACCTGTATTCGACACCGACGGAGATTCACATGCAAATCAAGAGTTTCTTTTGCCAGATGGGAAGCGCGGTATGCCTCCCAACTCTCGCCGCAGCCGGCCTTTTTGCCTTACTCTCGCCTCTTGCCGTTCAAAGCGCACATGCGCAGGGAAAAGTCGCGCCTCCCGGAGACAATCTACCCACTGCTGGACCTCTGGCTGACAATCTCTCTCCGAAATTCACGAAGGCCGATCTCGCCAAGGCCATGAAGATTGTTGCCGACTGGCAGCTCACGCGCCAGCCTGCCGTGCCTCAGACCGACTGGACCTGGGCCGCGCTCTACACCGGCTTTATGGGAGTCCCGGACGCAGTAGCCGGCGACAAGTACAAGAAGGCCATGCAGGATTTGGGCGACAAGTTGAACTGGCAGCCGGGTCCGCGCGTGGAACACGCCGACGATCAGGCAGTGGGCCAGATGTTCCTCGAGCAATATTTCATCCATAAAGACGCCAAGATGCTGGACCCGATGAAGGCTCGGCTCGACCAGGAGATTGCCACGCCCGACGATCCGGCCAAGCCGCTCTGGTGGTGGTGCGACGCGCTCTTCATGGCTCCGCCCGTCTATGCCGATATGACCAAGGCCACAGGCGACAAGAAGTATCTGGACTTCATGGATCGAGAGTGGAATATCACGACCGATCTCCTTTACGACAAGGACAAGCACCTTTACTCGCGCGACGCCACGTTCCTCAACAAACATGAGAAGAATGGCGAGAAGCTCTTCTGGTCTCGTGGCAACGGCTGGGTGATGGGCGGCATCGTCCGCGTGCTGAAGCAACTGCCCAAGGATTCGCCACTGCGGCCCAAGTACGTGACGCTGCTGAAAGAGATGGCCGCGGAGGCTTTGGCAATCCAGGGAAAAGACGGCTTGTGGCGACCCGGTCTGCTCGATGCAGATTCTTATCCGCTGCCTGAAGTTTCCGGGAGCGCCTTCATCACCTACGCTCTTGCTTACGGCGTGAATGAAAAGATTCTCGACAAGAAGACTTACTGGCCAGCTGTGCAGAAGGCATGGGCCGGCATGTTGACGCACGTTTATGCGGACGGCCGCCTGGGCGCAATTCAACCCGTAGGCGCAGCGCCCGGCGCTTACACTGAAACGTCGAGCTATAACTACGGAGTCGGCGCCTACCTGCTGGCTGGTTCTGAAATCTACCGCACAGCCAAGTGATTTAAGCTGATTCAACAGCGCCCCGGCGAGGCTTTCAACGGCTTCGCCGGGGCGCTCTGTTTATGCTGTTCATCAGCCGGAAGCGTGGCTATTTATCAGCTCACTCAGTGCTACAGCATTTTCGAGTTGANNGGAGACCACTGACATCCATCGCAACTGTAAACACCCCGGCCGAAAGCGCTCTAATGAGAGGCTCATTGTGCCGCGGGCTTTGCTCCGCTGTGAATGACCGATGAAGCGCCGTTCAGAAATGCAGGGTCCATTTCTTCAATATCCACTCGATTGCTCACCGTGGTCGCTGTTGGAAAATTTGCCGGGACCTTTTGCGTAACTTTTCCCGTCGCAGCCCACTCCGTTCCCCGTTGATAGGTAGCGATAAATCCCACGCAGCTTAGCGCCTCGACGTCGTGGCCCATCACGGTGTGAAAGATCCGGCCCTTACCGTAGTGCAAGACCATCAGCATGGGCTCATCATGGCCAGTGCCCTTGTTCTGCGGGTCAGAGTGCGCGGTGGCCAGCACGGTCATATTCTTTCCGGGGCCGCGGAGCATGCCGTAAAGCTCGTCAGGGAAATGCATCCATACCGGCGGCAATCCCTTCATGATGGGGTGCTCCGGCTGCCGCGTCACCACCTGGTACGGAAGGCGCGCACCGTGCATTCCGGTTGGTCCTGGAGAAGGATCGGAGACCAGTTTCCCATCTTTGAAGTACCAATAGGGCCCCGCCTCCTGCGTTCGATTTCTCCACCCGCCGATGCCGATCATTTCGTTATAGGCCGGCCAGTTGGGAAACCCATTGTCGGCAGCGTGAAACACCACCAGTCCTCCGCCACCGCTCACGTATTGCTCGAAGCGTGTGCGTATTTCCTGCGGCCAGTCGGGACCGTCGTAATTCATCACGATCGCCTGATAATGGTCGAGGTTCGGTTTGAAATTGCTGAAGTCTCCGTCCGACTGCGGAGCGGTCAAAACCGTCACCGAAAACAGTCCGGTCTCTTCAAGCTCTTTTTTCAGCACCGGAGTTGTCAGCCTCCAGTTGTGGAAAGTGCCTGCGCTCTGCCCGTCAAGAATCATGATCTTGATGAGGCCGTTGCCGTGGTCCATAACGTGACCTGCCCCGTGACCTGCAGGGAGACCAGTACCTTGGGATGTGTCCTGGCCGTTGGCCGCCGGAGCAACCAGCGCGCAGAGCAATCCGCCAAGGAGAAGAACAAATGATATCTGTTTCATCTTTTACCCTCACCGCCACATCTTTTACGTCGTTGCAGCGGCAGAATTCTTTCCGAAGAGGAGAATACTCCTCCCACCCGCGAGCGCGGAAAGCGGAGCGCGGGACAGCCGCCATCCACACATGGAAGTAGCCGTCTGTCGCGGCGACTATTGAGAAAGAGTCAATTCCCCTTTTCGTCAAGACAACCGCAACGAAGATGGTCTAAAATTCCGCCAATCTCATTTCCCTTGCGGGCTGAAGCGCCTGCGCCGCTCCCCCCGGCCGCGCAATCGCCGGGCCGGCGTCGGCTTACCGACCAGAGGCAGGTGCTTGAGGGAACGAAAGGGAGAACGCAATGATCGATGAAGTGGCGAGAGTCCGGCAGAACTATCTGGCCATCACACTGGCAGCCGTAGCTTGTTTCCTGTTTGAAGCCGCGTGGTACTCATATTTCCTGCAATCCTGGCTTGACGGCATCGGCCGCACCCGCGAGTGGGTGATGACCAGCGGCGTCAATCCGGCCTTGCAGTACGGGACTGCCCTGCTCTCCGCAGCCGTGATCGCCGGAACCATCTCGTGCGTCACCCAGCTCACCGGCCCGCAGACGGTTCTGCGCGGCATGAGGGTTGCTGCGCTGTTGTGGCTCGGCTGCGTGCTCACCACCTGGGGCACCGAATACGCCTTCGAGGTCCGCACCTACAAGCTCTTCGCCATCAATACCGGGTTCTGGCTGCTCGGCATGGTTCTGATGGGAGCGATTGTCGGCGGTTGGAAAAAGAAGTAGCCGCAGACCAATCAGCTCTATTCCGGCGGAGGATAAAAGGGCAGCTTGTTGTTCTTCTCGTTGGCCCGGCGCACGGTTGCATCGTCCAGCAACATCGCCGGAGCCAGAACCGTCTGCGGAACATCGCCAAAGTAGTTGGCAACAAACAGGTCCTTGCCCACTGCCGACAGGCTCGAACGCAGTGCGCGCTGGTCAATGTCGTCCAGCACTGCGCCGCGCACCAGTTCGCGTTTGCCATCCGCACTCACGCGGTAAAGCAGTCTTGGTGTCATCTCTCCACCCAGCGTCTTCACAAAATAGACGCTGTTCAAGCCGCGGTCTTTTGCCAGTGCCAGCAGTTTGCTGTTCAACACATCATCCGAAGAGCCATTTTCCGCCGACACCTTTAGAACGCCCAGCGCCGGCCGCGCCGCACCGGTAATTCCCGCGCGTCCGTGTCCGTTCGATTGAGGAAAGTCGCGCACCGGTTCGCGCCCGAGAAGATAGCTCCCAAGGCGTCCTGCCTTCACCAGGTTTACGGCTTGCGCCGGCACGCCTTCCTCATCAAAATCGTATGCGCCTACCAGTCCCTTGCCGTTGTAGCTTTTCAGCCCCGGATCGTCCACCACGTCAATGAACTCGGGCAGTACCTGCGCATGAAAGCTGGAGGCAAACGGTCCATTGGTGCGCGCCTCGGTTCCCAGCCTTGGCCGCGTTGCTGTTACACCGCCAGCCAAAAGACTGTGCAGCGTATCCGCGCCGGCGTCGGAACTCAACAGAATCGGGCCATGGTATTCCTCGTCGACCAGCGGGGCCTTGCGCAACTCGGCAAGTGAGGCGATCAGTTCCTGCGCATGTTTCTCGAAAGCTTCCGGCGCGTCAAGATCCTTGAGCGAGCTTCCTGTCGACGCGTACGAACGGTCCAGCCGCATGCCGTCTGCAGCCTGCGTGCCTACACCAAATGTCTCCTGGTATTCCTGCGCCGCCTTGCGCACGATGGTTCCTTCACTGGTGACAAGCCAGGTTGTGGTAGCCCTGCCCTGGAAGTTCGCGGTTGCATACTGGATGTTGCCCTCGCCTGCCCTTGCCGTCGCGTCGTTCTTGTAGAGACCGCTGGCCCGCGCCACGCGTTCCGTCCATGCGCCCGCATCTAGGTTCAGACTCACCGGCTCGGCAAGAGAAATCACAACTTTCTCGCGGCTGAAGTCATCGGCCTGTGGGGGTGTCTGCACCTGCTTCAGCGCCGCCTGTTTTACCGCATAGGCTGCGAGCGCGGCCTTGTACGCCTGGTCCGTGGCCGCCCACAACGCAGTCCGCAGTGCGATCGGATCGCCGTCAAGCGCCGCGAGTCCAAGAGCTCCATCTCCGCGCCCGCCTGAGCTGTCAGTCTTGTAGTCGCCCACCCGTACCGTTACACGCGCAATGCGCTGATGGGTGCGCTGCGAGCCTTCGCTGGCGCCAAACTCCGCCTTGGTCGAGTAGTCGGTCACATCCTCAACCCGGTACTGGATAAAAAACGGCTTCGCGAATCCCTTTAACTGAAGCTGGCTCATGCTCCGGTCCAGTTCCTCGAGCATCGCCTTCAGTACCGGATCCTTCTCGGCATCGGCGCGGGTCTGCTGTGCGGCTGCTAAAGTCGGCGCTCCGAGGCAGGCCGCAAGAAATCCAACTCCGGCAAAAAGCGCAATCGAGCGAATCGGATTCATTGCGCCTCCTTTGCTGTGGGCGCGGGTGCTTCCGCACCAGGAATCGGCAGTATCGGCGGTCGTGCCGTGCCCTGCGGCTGGCGCTGCGTTTCCATTTCGCTCACCAGCATGGCCGGTGCCACCGCGCTCACCGGAACCGTGCCCGACTCCGCGCCGCACTCGCCGTTGAATACTTCGCTCTTGTCGCCCGTTGCCACGATGCGCTTCATCGCCGCCAACGGGGTGCCCACAATGCTGACTCCACGCACCAGCTCATCGGGACGGCCATCGACATATACTCGCCACACAACCAGAGGAATCACTTGAAATGCCTGCGGCGAACTGCGCGTTGTTACCGCGAAGCCCGAGGAGATGTCCTCGAAATAGAGCCCGTACGGCTTGCCCTGCTTCTTCGCTTCGTCGATCAGCTGCTTGCGCAGCTCGGACTCCGGCACGCTTTTGGTCGAGGTCACAATCAGGTTGCCCTGGCGCCCGGTGGGGACGTGACCGGTTTCCGCACGGCCGTGGCCGTTGGTGGAACTGAAACTGGCAATCGGGAGTCGCGACATGAGAAATGTCTTCAACACTCCATCGGAGATCAGATCGACGCGGCGCGCTTTCTCGCCCTCGTCGTCGTACTCGTAGCTTCCACTGAGCCAGGTGTCGCCGAACTTCGACACCGTTGGATCGTCGGACACGGACAGAAAACTCGGTAGCACTGGCTTGCCCACATCCTTTGTGAACGTCTGCCCTTCCTCGTCGCCGCGCTGGCGCTGGCCTTCGAGCCGGTGCCCAAGCACCTCGTGGAAGAACACCGCTGCCGCGCGTCCCGACAGAATTGCCGGACCGTTGAAGGGCTCCGTCACCGGCGCCTTGCGCAGCGCTTCGAGGCTTTTGCCCAGTTCTCGCATCGCGGCTTCCAGTGCGGCCTGCGTGGGCAGTCCCTCCACGGTTTCGGCTTCAAAGGTCTGTTCGCGGAACAGGTCCATGCCGTCATCGGCGCGGGTTACCGCAATCGCCACCAGCCGCGCAGACTGGTGCGGAGTTACCAAACGCGAACCCTCTGACGAGGCAAAGTAGTCGGTCTCGTTCTGCGCCGTCATCATCACTACGTTCTGGTACACATCGGGAAACTCACGGAAGATCTTCGAAAGCGACCGCACCCGCCGTTCCCAGGCAGCACGGTCTATCACCACAGCAGGTGCCGGCTTGCCGATGTATGACTGCGGCGACTCCTGGCTGAAGTCCGGCGAAGTATCTTCTTCTTTCGCCCTGACCTCGGCTTCGGTTATCACACGCAGGTAGTTGTCCATCGCCGTGCTGTAGCCGGTGTTGGTGGCTAGCCACAATGACCGCCCCAATGCCTCGCGGTCGTCGGTAAGCGGCAGTTGCAAACTGTTCACGGCGGAACCGCGATGGTCCCCATGCGTGTTGTCGAGCCCGCGGCTGCCCAGCCGCACCTGTACGTCGGCTACACGCGCGTGGTTGGCAGAACTATCAACCAGCGCTCCAAATTGTGCGCGGACCGAAACGCCGCTCGCGTCGCTCACCGAGTAGCTGAGGAAGTAAGGCGGCAACTGCTTGTCAGAGTCCGGTTTGCCGGGTACCTGCTTGCCAAGCGAGGTGAAAGCGCGTTGCAACTCCGTGGTCATCGCGTCGAGGAGAACCGGGGTGGTCTTCTGCGCAGGAGCCGCCGCCGGAATCAGCAGAACTGAAACCGCAATTGCCGCGCATAGACACGGACTCGGCGCGAATCTTCCTGGGACTGCTGAACTTTTCTGTGGCATAAGTGGGGCGAAATCGAGTAAAAGCATCTGTATTCAAGATTGTCTCAAAGTCGGCTCCAAACAAGGAGATGTCTCATGACATTTGTACGCCCTTCCCTGCTCACTGTCTGCTTTACAGTTCTGCTCGCCTGCGTGGGCCCGCGCATTGTGCCGGGACCCCGAGTTGCGCCTCGCATCGTGATCGCCCAGACGGCTCCTCAACAGGCGGGGTCTGTCGCGCCGGCGCCGGCCAATCCCCAGAATGCATACACGCTGCCTCCGGACAAGCTTGCCAAGGCCATCGCTATCAGCCGCATCCGCAACATCCTGGACATTGTCGGCGGGCTCTGGGGCCTGGCCGTCCTGTGGCTGCTGCTGTCTACACGCTCTGCGGCTCGCATCGAAGCGTGGGCACGGCGCACATCAGGCCGCCGCTGGATTCAGGGACTCGTCTTCTTCGCTGCTTACCTGGTCATCGCTACCCTCGCGAGCGAGCCTCTCAGCTGGTTCAGCCAGAATGCCGAAAAACAATTCGGGATCAGCGTGCAGAGTTGGGGCAGTTGGCTCGGCGACCAAGGCAAGGCGCTGGGCCTTACGCTGCTGATCGGCGCGCCCGTAATGCTGCTCTTCAACTGGATCGTGCGCCGCTGGCCCCGCCGCTACTGGTTTGGTGCCTGGGTGGCCACGCTGCCGCTCCTGGTGCTCTCCATCTTCGTGTCGCCGCTGCTGGAACCCATCTTCAACAAGTTCGAACCACTCTCGAAGAACAACGCAGGCCTGGTTACGGAGCTTGAAAAGGTCGCGGTCCGCACCGGAACCAACATTCCGCCGGAGCGCATGTTCCTGATGAAGGCGAGCGTCAAGACAAACGGCCTTAACGCCTATGTGAGCGGCCTTGGCGCTACCAAGCGCATCGTGGTTTGGGACACCACCGCCGGCCGTGTTCCTGACGATGAAGTCCTCTTCATCTTCGGCCACGAGAGCGGCCACTACGTTCTCCACCACATTCCCAAATTGATTGCCGGCATGGCCTTCGCGTTGTTTTTCATTTACTGGGCCTGCGCCGGATTCGCCGCCTGGCTTGCGCGCCGCTTCGGCTCGCGCTGGCAACTGGGAGGGCAGGAAGACGGCAACCCACTCGCTTCACGAGCTGGCTTTGTCGTGCTTCTGTTTGCCATTTCTGTCGCAGGATTTTTGCTGGAGCCGGTTAACAGCACCTTCAGCCGCCACTTCGAACACCAGGCCGACGTCTACGGGCAGGAAGCTATTCACGGCGTCGTTGCCGACCCGCAGAAGACTGCTGTTTCCGCGTTCAACCATCTGGGGGAGGCCTGGCTCGAAGACCCTAATCCCAACCCCTTCATCGAGTTCTGGGAGTATGGACACCCCTCCACCCAGAATCGCGCGATTTTTGCTGAACACTACGATCCATGGGTCAACGGTGGGCACGGAGAGTTTTTCGACAAATAGGGGAAAAACAGGGAACTAGGGAACGAGGGGCCAAGGGAACAAGACGGCCAACCGGCAGAGCGATTTGGCCTATTGCTTCGGCAAATAAATCCCAACAACCTTTGGGTGCCCCATCCTCGCCACGTCTTTGTTTTTGTGGCTAGGGTGGGGTAGCACGAAGACAGTATTTATTTGCCGGATCTATAGTGGATCAATTGCGGCGCGCGTCTGTCTCTATCGCGAGCAACATTGCTGAGGGTTATGGAAGGTCGACAAGAGGCGAATACTTGCAGTTTCTGGGCATTGCAAGAGCCTCCAACTGCGAATTGCAGACGCAGCTCATCATTTCTGCGAGACTCGAATTTGGCGCGAAGCAGTCGTATGAATCCGTTGATAGGCTCTCCGCCGACGTAAGCCGGCTCCTGATCGCAATCATGAACAAACTCAAGGAATGAGTACCGAGTTCCCCATATCCCTCCCTTCTCCTTCCCTGGTTCCCTTGGTCCCTCGTTCCCTAGTTCCCTGTCTTTCCCCCTTTTCCTCAGCCTCTTCGGCGAACAGGCACGATTTACACTAGAGCTTCGCTGTTTTCTTAAGAAGGAGCGGACCCACCATGCCTTACCCCTCGAATTACCGCTATACCCGCGAACATGAATGGATCGAGCTCGATGGCGCCATCGGCACCGTCGGCATCACCGACTACGCGCAGAGTTCGCTCGGCGACATTGTCTATGTGGATGTGCCCAAGGTCGGCGACGCAGTCACGGCCAACGCCACATTCGGCTCGGTCGAGAGCGTGAAGGCCGTCAGCGACCTCTACTCGCCCGTCACCGGCACCGTGACAGCCATCAATGAAGAGTTGAAGAACGCGCCCGACAAGATCAACGAGAATCCGCACGGCACGTGGATCATCAAAGTAGAGTTGGCCAATGTAGCGGAATTCAACGCTCTGCTCGACGCCACTGCGTATGAAGCCTTCATCTCCGAAGAAACGGGCAGCTAAAAACTGAAATGCGCTACCTACCCAAATCCCCGGACGAACGCCTAAAGATGCTCGCCGACATCGGCGCAGCCTCCATTGACTCTCTCTTTGAAGTCATCCCAGCCGAATATCGCCTGACCCGCGACCTCAACGTACCCCGCCAACAAGCCGAGAGCGAAATCGTCGACTACTTTCGCGCCGCCGCGAGCAAAAATGCAATCGGCTACGCCAGCTTCCTGGGTGCGGGCGCTTATCGCCACTACCGGCCTGTCATTATCGATTCGCTCGTACAGCGCGGCGAGTTCCTCACCAGCTACACGCCCTACCAGGCCGAGATCACGCAGGGCACGTTGCAGGCCATCTTCGAATTCCAGACGATGATCGCCGAGCTGACCGGCATGGACGTAGCCAACGCAAGCATGTACGACGGATCGACGGGCGCGGCTGAAGCCGTGATGATGGCTGTGCGCGTGACCGGGCGGCACAAGGCTGTGGTTGCTGCAACCGTTCATCCTGAGTACCGCGAAGTGCTGGCGACCTACGCCAAGCACCAGGGACTGCCTTCAACGCTCGTCCCTTACAACCGCGAAACCGGCCGAATTGATCTTGCTGCGCTCGAAGCAGCGGTGACGAATGAGACCGCGGCGGTTCTGGTGCAGAGTCCCAACTTCTTCGGCGTGATTGAAGACATTCCGGCGATCGCGGCGATTGCTCATGCGAAAGGCGCGCTGCTTATCGTGTCGATTGCTGAGGCGGTTTCACTCGGCGTCGTGCGGCCACCGGTCGAGGCAGATATCGTGAGCATGGAGGCGCAGTCGTTTGGCGTTGCGCTCAGCTACGGCGGCCCTTACTGCGGTGTGATCGCGGCAAAAGAACAATACTTGCGCCAGATGCCCGGCCGCCTCGTCGGCCAAACCGTCGACGGCAACGGCTACCGCGGCTTCGTCCTGACGCTGGCGACGCGCGAGCAACACATTCGCCGCGAGAAGGCGACTTCCAACATTTGCACCAATCAGGCGCTTGTTGCGCTGATGGCCACTATCTTCCTGACTGTTTACGGCAAAGAAGGCATCCGCGAACTGGCGGAGCACAACATGGCCAAAGCCCATTACGCGGCCACAACACTCGCCCAAAATCAGGGCACAACGCAGTTGTTCAGCGGTGCGCCGCGCTTCCACGAGTTTGTCCTCAGCACTGTTGAGGCGCCGTCGCTCTGGAACCAGCGCCTGATGGATGAAAAGATTGTCGGCGGCCTTGACCTGAGCCGCTGGTATCCCGAACTCGGCAACGCAACCCTCTGGTGCGCCACCGAAATGATTACGCGCGAACAGATTGATACCGCAGCCAAAGTGCTGGCGGCCGGGCTGGTGGAGGCATAATGACAACCGACGCAACCACACCGAATATCACCACCGGCCCCAAAACACTCGGCAAAGTCCGTCCCCACCAGACTCAGAACGAGGCGCTGGTATTTGAGAAATCCTCGCCCGGCAAGCGCGCTTACAAGCTGCCGCCGCTCGACGTGCCTGCCATCGATTTTTCTTCTCTTCTTGGAGAAGCTCATCGGAAGACCGCCCCCCAGTTGCCGGAGTTGAGCGAGATCGAAATCATTCGCCACTTCACGCGGCTCTCNNCACCATGAAGTACAACCCGCGCGTGAATGAAGCGGTCGCCAGGATTGAGGGTCTGGCTGAGGCCCACCCCTACAGGCCGGACTCACTTGCGCAGGGCATTCTCGAAGTGATTGATCTGCTGCAGCGCTGCCTGATCGAGATCACAGGCATGGACGCGATTACGCTGCAGCCGGCGGCAGGCGCGCATGGCGAATTCACCGGCATCCTGCTGGTGCGTGCGTGGCACGAGTCGCAGGGCAATGCGCGGCGCAAGATTCTCATCCCCGACTCCGCGCATGGTACCAATCCGGCAACCGCGGCCATCTGCGGCTACGCCGTGGAGAACCTGAAGTCGAACGCCGAGGGCGGCATCGATCTGGACGCCCTTGAGCGGCAGGTGGACGGAGAGACCGCTGCGCTGATGCTGACCAACCCTTCGACGATCGGAGTTTTCGAAAGCCAGATCCACAAGATCGCCGATATTCTCCACGCCAAGGGTGCGTTGCTTTACATGGACGGCGCCAACATGANNTTCGGCGTGGACGTGATGCACCTGAACCTGCACAAGACATTCTCGACACCCCATGGCGGCGGCGGTCCCGGCTCGGGCCCTGTGGCTTGCAAGGCATTTCTTGAACCCTTTTTACCGATCCCAATACTCGTCCAAGACGAGAACGGCCCGAAGGGCAAGCACTGGAATTATGACAGGCCGCAATCCGTGGGCCGAGTTCGTGCCTTCTACGGCAATACCGGCATGTTCATCCGCGCACTCGCGTACATTCTGGCCAACGGGCCCGACGGGCTGAGGCAGACCACGGAAGACGCTGTGCTGAACGCCAATTACATCCGCAACAAGCTGGAGGACATCTACGATCTGCCGTACAAGACCGGGTCGATGCACGAGGTTGTGTTCAGCGACAAGCGCCAGGCCGCGCTCGGCGTAAAAACCGGCGACATTGCCAAGCGCCTGATCGATTACGGCTTCCATCCATACACGGTCAGTTTCCCGATGATCGTTCATGGCGCGCTGATGATTGAGCCCACCGAGAGCGAGTCGCTGGAAGAACTGGAGCTGTTTATCGCTGCCATGCGGTCGATTGCGAAGGAAGTGGAAGAAACGCCGGAGTTAGTGAAAACTGCGCCTCACTCGACGCGCATCTCGCGGTTGGATGAGGTGCAGGCTGCCAGAAAGCCGATTCTCCGCTGGCGCAAGCCCGCCTGAACCCGGCGATGGAATCATGACCAAACTGGCGGCCGATCCGATTCCGGGTCTCAGACCGCCGCATCCCCCGTTGGTAATCCCCCATTAGTAACACCACCTTAGTAATGCACTTTAGGTACATTTCGTTTGCGTTACCCCCGGCAGGACGGCGATAATCCCCCCACAAAGCTATATTGAGTCCGGGGTCGGGACCGAAACGCCATCGAGTTAGTAACTGCCATGTCATCAATATCTTCGGCAATCCCAGCGGCATGTTGACTGGGTGCAACTACTTATTGGCGCAAGCGCCTGAATCCCGACATATTCAATGCGGAGGAAGCACCGCAAGTCCGTTTCCGCTTCCAGTGAGATCCGGAAGAAACGAGTAAGCAAGGAGTGGCTATGATTTTCCGACGGGACGAAAGCGGACAAATGTTGGTGCTGGTAGCGCTCAGCATGACCGTACTGCTGGGTTTCCTGGCGCTCGCAGTTGACGTTGGATTGCTATTTCGCGCCAAGCGGAACATGCAGGTTGCGGCCGACGCCGCCGCCGTGGCTGGAGCGCTGGATTACAAGTTCAACGCCTCAGTGACAACGGCCAAATCGACGGCCCAGACGGCCGCCGCCGCGAACGGCGTAACAAACGGAACCAACGGCGCCGTCGTCACTATCAATGTGCCACCTGTGAATGGACCCTACACCGGGACAACTGGCTATATAGAAGCCATTGTCTCCCAGCCCAGTAATACGTTCTTCATGAATATATCCAAAATCAGTTCGGTCACCGTGGCAGCGAGAGCAGTGGTCGGATCCGGGAACACTTCGGGATGCGTCTGGGCTCTGGCCAAGTCTGGAACGGACATTTCGTTGACCGGTTCCGGGGCCTTCACTGCGCCCAATTGCAACATCTATGACGATTCGAGTAGCAGCAACGCACTTACGCTTACAGGAAGTGGCTCTATAGCCGGAAAGGCGATCGGCATTGCCGGGGGCTACAACAAAACCGGGTCCGGAACTCTCAGTCCCACGCCAACCACCGGAATCGCCCCGGCAGCCGACCCGCTCGCTGGTCTGGCACCGCCAACTATTCCCACGGGGGCCTGCTCATCGAACTGCACCCCGAGTTTCACTGGCAGCAGTAACAATAGCCTGGGCCCCGGAAATTACAACTCAATTTCGAATACCGGAAGCGGGACCCTTACACTAACCCCTGGAAATTACATCATCAACGGCAACCTGACCACCACCGGAGGCGGGGGCCTGGTCCTGGGCGCCGGGAATTACACCATCACCGGCAATTTCGCCCCGACTGGATCAGGAGCCGTGACTCTTGGCGCCGGGCAGTACATTGTCGAGGGAAACCTCAGCCTTACCGGTTCAGGCAACCTTACTGCGAAAGGCGTTACTTTCTACACGACAGGCACCACTTCTATCAGCGGAAGCGGTGGAATGGATCTTGAAGCACCCACTTCAGGAGACTACAACGGGGTCTTGTTCTACCAGAACCGGAGTGACAGTCATGCGATTTCATTTACGGGTTCCAGCGGCAACAAGATCCAAGGCATCTTCTACGCAGCCGACGCAGCCATGACTCTCACCGGATCCGGTTCCGTAAGCATGGCGGCAGATTTCATCGCGGATTCGATTTCCCTCACCGGAAGCGGAACCATCGCCGACGCAGGCTATTCCTCAGTGAATGCCAGTTCCGTGCTTTCAAGAACTGCCATGGTGGAGTGATTATGCAGATTTCAAGAACTCGCGTTCGCAGCAAGGAGCGTTTCACTTCGCGCCCCTGCGCCGGAATGAAAGGCGAGGGTGGTCAGGCCCTCGTGGAACTTGCACTGAGCATGCCGCTGTTGATCACGCTCCTGATCGGAGCAGTCGAATTTGCCAGGATGGCGTTTGCCAGCATCGAGGTGTCCAACGCTGCCTTGGCCGGCGTTCAATATGGTGCGCAGGACACCACCACAGCTGCGGACACAACCGGGATACAGACAGCAGCCTCGAACGACGCGCCGGACGTCACGCTCGGTACGACGACCACTTCGACTTCCTGCATCTGTTCCGACGGGTCGGCCTCCACCTGCCTCAGTACGGACTGCTCAACCTCTGCCATTGAAAAGATCGTTACCGTCAAGACGCAGGCAACCTTCACCCCGCTGATTCATGTGCCTGGGCTCCCTGGCACCTTTACGCTCCACGGCCAGGCAGTTCAGAAGGTGCTGGAATGATAGGCCGGGAAGCAAAAAGCTGGAGAGAGAATAGGCTTACGTTCGGATGGCTAAGCGCCTTCTGCCGCCTTTGCTCATGGCACCAAGCCGATGGTGGAAAGGGAGCGGGGCAAAGCAAAAGGCGCTTACTCGGCGAAGATGGCGCGGCAATCGTCGAGATGGCGTTGGGTTCGATGATCTTGCTGTCTATGATCATGGGCACGTTAGAGATGTGCCTTGCACTCTACACCTACAACTTCACCTCCGAGGCCGCGCGGGAAGGCGCCCGATATGCCATTGTCCGAGGCTCATCCTGCACCAGTCTCACCAATTGCGGCGCAACGTCAGCCCAGATTCAAACCTATGTACAAGGCCTCTATGGAGGCAGCAGTTCGGTGAGCAACATGACCGTGACTACGACTTGGTTGACCGCAAGTTCCACCCAGCCCACCACATGGACGTCCTGCGGCTCAACCCAATGCAACGACCCGGGGAATGCTGTGCAGGTGAAGGTGACTTACGCATTTCCGCTGAACCTTCCATTCCTGAGCAAGACCACGCTGACCATGAGCAGCACATCCCAGATCGTGATTGCAAACTAAGAACGTGTCCAAAAAGCTGGATAGAGATGAAGAGCACGGTTTCCGTGTGTTGCAGAGAATTACAGGACGCCAGTGAAGAATAAAGGTATGCGCCCCCTCCAATTCTCATTGCAATGTCAGGAATGTTACCGGTCCAACCTGTCAGGAATCTGTCCGGTCCTTACCTACCCCCCTAAAAACACGGTCGCAGGATCTCCATATTTCCGATAAGCGCAATGAGATGAACAGCTTGGGAATCGATACTATTTACTCATCGGTAAATAATGTCTCCCGATTTTAACCTGTTTCAGGCCGAAAAATGCTAGTTTCTTGCCTTCTAGGAGTTTGCATGGGCC
>PKXI01000343.1 GCA_003133425.1 Acidobacteriaceae bacterium | reverse complement strand
ACGGCAAAACGGGCGGAAAAGTTCAAAAAATCCGTTCTCAGAAGAAAATGAGGCGGGAATCAGGGGTTTTTCCGCAGCCTGTAAAGCCCCGGAAGGAGTGTGGCCGTGTCCACGAACTTGATCTTAGAATTCTTACCGCACTGCCGTGGAAGAGAATTTCTTCACCATCGCGAGCAGCAGCTTGCGGTCGCTCTCATTCAGATTCGCCGAGTAGCGCCGAATCTGGGTCAGAAAGCGAAGCTCCTCGTCCGTGAGCTTCTGCGTGTTGAACTGCCGCCCCAGGGAGTCGTCGGCGAAGAACTGCGCGATAGGCAGATCGAGGGACTGGGCGATCTTTGAAAGCGTGTCGAGCGAAGGCACGGTGTGGCCGTTTTCAACGCGTGAAAGATAGCAGCGAAGTAGTCCGGTCTTCTTTTCTATATCGCCTTGAGAAAGGCCTTTCTGTAAACGGTAAGCGCGAATCGTGGTGCCGATTTTCATGGTGGAGGAGTCCTGTCCCTTGCGTACCAGGGTTTACTTCCGTGGTAGCAATCAAAAGATTATTGGCTTAATAGTTAACATGCAGGCGGGAGAAATGCAAGTGTGCCTGTCACGCCGTTCCTCTTTGATTACGTCCAGTGGCAACGCGACAGGTTCTTCCTGAGATACAAGAGTCCCTCAACCGGTTCGTTGTTGTAAGGAGCGTCGTCGCTTGGCGCCGTGGAGAAGGTTTACGACTGGTCCGAGCGGGCATGCGATGGTAAACCTTAGCGGTGCGCAAACCGTCAAACTGAGTACGGGCTGGAAATGGTGGGGAGCGTGGATGCAGCGAGCAGCGTTGACGAATGCAGTTGCGGTAGGGATTCTTGCGGCTGCCAGCGCTGCCGGATGGGCGCAGGCGGCGCAGACTCCTGCTCCGGCTGGCGCACCCGCTGCAGCTACAGGAGCTCCAGCTTCCGCACCGCAGGCGCCGCAGAGCCAAGCCCCGCCGACTCAGGCCCCTGCGAGTCAGTTACCCGGCGGCAGGCTTCACGGCGTGGTCAAGAGCGGTAACATCCCGCTGCCGGGTGTGACCGTCACCGCCCAGAACACCCTTACCGGCAAGAAATTCTCAACCACAACCGACATTACCGGCGCGTGGTCCATGACCCTGCCGCAAAATGGGCGCTACGTGATTCGCACGCAGTTTGCGGCGTTTGCCATCGGATCGCAGGAAGCGCTGTTGAACGCAACGAGCCACGACCAGACAGTGAACTTTGCGCTGGTGCTGGCTTCGCGCGCAGCCGCGCAGGAGCGGCAGGACACCGAGTCAGCCAGTCAGCAGGCCGCGAACTCGGTCATCCAACAACTAGCGGGCAACGGTGCGGGGAGCCTGAGCCTGACGAGCGCGCTGAGTGCCGATACCGATACGAGCAGCGGAACGGCGGGCGCCAGCGGCGCGGAGCTGCCGTCAGTGGCCGGCAACTCCGACTTCGGCGCAGATTCGGTAGCGATCAGCGGTCAGTCTGGACAGGTGAGTCCGATGGCGGGCGTGAACGTGGAGCAGATCAGGGACGCGATCGCGGCATATCAGGCGGCGAATCCCGGTCAGGGACTTCCTGGAGCAGGCGGCCTGTTCGGCGGTGGCGGCGGCGGCGGATTTGGCGGCGGTGGCGGTTTCGGCGGAGGTGGTGGCTTCGGAGGTGGCGGAGGATTTGGTGGTGGAGGAGGTGGCTTCGGCGGCCGAGGCGGTGGCGGCGGCGGTGGGCGCGGCAACTTCCGCGGCTTCAATCCGGGCCAGCCTCACGGAGCCATCTTCTGGATGGGCAGCAATTCGGCTTTGAACGCTGAGCCGTTTGCGCTGCGCGGCCAATCGCAACAGCAGCCGGCCTCAGGAACCAATCGCTTCGGACTGACGTTCATGAGCGCGCCCTACATTCCGCGCCTGACCAAGCCAAGCGGCAAAGATACGGTTTTCCTCACGCTGAGCGGCACGCGGCAATCGACTCCGCAAGACGACTACGCAACTGTGCCCACGGACGCGGAGCGCGCCGGAGATTTTTCCGCAGCCGGTTTGCCGCCGATTTACAACCCCGCAAATTTTCAGCAGTTCGCTTACAACGGAAATGCGAATGTAATTCCGCCGACCTCCATTGCGGCGCCTGCTGCTGCGCTGATGAAGTATTTTCCTGAGCCGAACCTGGTTGCCGGCAGCGCAAACAACGCTTATAACTACCATCTGCTGACCACAGCGCAAACCAACTCCACGCAGCTTGGCGTGCGCTACATGCGCAGCCTGGGCAAGAACGCTACGCAGCCGGGTGGCGGGCGCGGCGGCGGCGGCGGTGGTGGTGGCGGGCGCAGGGCACAGGGACAGAATCAAGGGTTGCGCCAGAGCTTCAACGTCAATTACAACTGGAGCCGCTCAGCCTCTGACAATGTGAATATCTTTCCGCAACTGGGCGGCAAGAGCGGGTCCGACTCGAACTCCGCGCAGGTTGGCTACACGGTTGGTTATCACAAGGTCACCAACATCTTCAACGTGAGTTGGAATCGCAGCCAGAGCCAGACGACAAATTTCTTCACCAACGGGACCGATATTGCAACGCAGATCGGTATCCTGGGGCCCGGCGGTGTTGGCCTCAACTCGAGCCCATTGAATTACGGCCTGCCCAGAGTCACCATGAGCACCATCTCCGGCCTGAGCCAGCAGCAGCCCAACTTTTCTGTTGCGCAGACCACATCGGCATCAGAGGTGTTGAGCTGGATTCACGGCAAGCACAACCTGCGCTTTGGCGGCGACTACCGGCGCGTGCATCGCGATTTTCTTGGTGGCTCCAATGCCACCGGCAGCTTTACATTCACCGGCCTGTTTACTGAAGACGCGGCCGGAGACCAGACCACCGGCTCGCCGCTCGCGGATTTTCTGCTCGGTCTTCCCCAGGCCACAACCATCGACTCGTCGGTGGCCAAGAGCTATCTCCGCGACAACGTGTACGACGCATTTGCGCAGGACGACTGGCGAGCGACGCCGTCGCTCACGCTGAACATCGGTCTCCGCTATGAGTTTTACGCGCCGTATACAGAGAAATTCGGACACATTGCTTTCGTCGACACCAATCCCGCAGCAGCATTCACTGGGCAAACCGAAGTAGTGGCCGGAGGCACCGGTCCCTTCAGCGGCAAGCTGCCGGGAGCACTGGTGTTTCCGTATCACAAGGCGATTGCACCAAGGCTGGCCTTTGCCTGGCGTGTGCCCAAGCTGAAACAAGCTGTAATTCGCGGCGGATACGGGATGAACTTTACCGTCGGCCAGTACGCCGGCTTTGCCACATCAATGGCGCATGAGCCGCCCTTTGCCAACGAGCAAACCAACGAAGCGGCCACCCCCAGCGGCAAGGCCACATCGGCGTGCGTGAAGAGTGCCACCTGCTTTACGCTGGCCAATGGATTTCCGTCGCCCGACACAACGGGCAACTATGCAGTCGATCCGCACTACCCGCTGCCGCACGTGCAGGTGTGGAACCTTGACATACAGAAGACGCTGCCGTGGGGCATCGTGATGAATCTTGGATACAACGGATCGAAGGGCAGCAATCTGGACGTGAAGAGCGCGCCGCGCGCAACACCGAGCAGTCCCAACACCGACCCGACAAATCTGATCTTCAATTACGACCAGGCGACCGCGTATTCCCGGTTCAACGCAGGCACGGTGCGGGTGAACAAGCGGCTGTCGAGCGGCATTGCGGTGGGCGCGAATTATCAGTATTCGCACTCGATCGACGACACGGTTACGATGGCGCAAAATTGGCAGATACTTGGCGCTGAAGAAGCAAGTTCAAGTTTCGATCAACGCCACAAGGTCAGCGGGACCTATCTTTACGAATTGCCGTTCGGCAAAGACAAGTCCTGGGTTACAACCGGAAAGGCCTCACATATTCTGGAGGGATTTTCAATCTCGGGTAACTTTGCATTCGCTACCGGATCGCCGATTTCGCCGAGTTATCAGGCGGCGGTGGCCGACGTGGCGCGCGGCACGACGGGAACGTTGCGGCCGGACCTGGTGCCGGGTGCTTCGATCACTGCCGGCGGCGGATCGCTGCGGAAGTGGTTCAACACCGCGGCCTTTGCGCCGCCCGCGGGACTGTATGGAACAGCGACGCGCAACTCGATTACCGGGCCGGGGACGATTTCAAACAGCATGGCGCTTTCAAAAACGATGCAGTTGGGCGACACGCGCAGCTGGGAGTTTCGCGCCACGGCCAACAATGTTTTCAATATCGTGCAGTATTCCGGCGTGGACACGAATGTAACTTCGCCCACCTTTGGGCAGATCACTTCAACTGCAATTGAAGGGATGCGGTCGTTTCAATTCACGTCGAGGTTCAGGTTCTAGCGAAGCTTGATGACCGCTGTTTAAGTAGATGTCTTGAAAGGGCACGACTTTAGTCGTGCCACAGATTTGATGACCTTTCTTTAGGGAGATGTTTTGAAAGGGCACGACTTTAGTCGTGCCACAGACGCGGCAAAACGAGACTGGGCTTTAGCCCCTGAGGGAATGTTGGGAAGGGAATTCATGACGGGTTGGTTGCGCAAGGTCGGAGCGGGAATGGCGGCGATGGCGCTCGCGGTTCCGGGTGCTGGGCCGGCGCTTGCGCAGGAACCGACGCAGGTCTCGAATGCTCCGCAAGGCGGCTTCACGCTGAAAGTGAACAGCGACCTGGTGCTGACCAACGTGGTGGTGCGCGATTCGAAGACCGGCGAAGTGGTAAAAGGGCTCAAGCAGAGTGACTTCAGCGTCTACGAGAACGGCAAAGAGCAGCACATAGATACATTCGATTTTGAGAGCGTTGACATGGCCACACCTCTGAATGAAGCCACGGTGAGCGGCCTGGCAGTGGGTCCGACTGGCAGCGGGCCGAAGGCAGTCGTCGTTGCCAAGCCTGAGGATCTGCGCAATCACCGGTTGATTGTGATGTTCTTCGACCTGACCTCGATGCAGCCGGAAGACCTAGACCGAAGTGTGCAGGCGGCGCAGGCGTTCTTGAAAACGAAGATGCAACCGGCCGACCTGGTGGCGCTGGTTTCGCTCGGCGACACTCTGACGGTGGACCAGGATTTTACCGCCGACAAGAATGCGCTGATCAATGAAGTGGGCGTATACAACGGCACCGAGAGCACGGGCTTTGCCGCTGGCGCTACAGCGAATTCGAACCAGGTGGAAGACACCACCGGTTACACGCCTGACGAGAGCGAGTACAACGACCTCAACACTGACCGCGAACTGTTTGCACTGCGCGCGGTCTCGCAGTCACTCGCAAAGATCAATGAGAAAAAGTCGCTGCTCTATTTTTCCGGGGGCATTACGCGCGACGGCATTGAGAACCAGGCATCTCTGCGGGCAGCCATCAACGCGGCGGTGCGCGCCAATCTTTCTATCTACAGTGTGGACACGCGCGGCCTGCAGGCGATTGGGCCGTTGGGCGATGCATCGACCGGCAGCCTGCGCGGAAACGGCGCTTCGAACGGCGGCGCGCTCACCAACAACATGAACGCCAACTTCGCCAGCCAGGAAGTCATGGCGACGCTTTCCAGCGATACCGGCGGCAAATCGTTCTTCGATTCCAACGATTTTGCTCCGGCGTTTGCGCAGGTGCAGAAGGATACGTCAGCCTACTACGCCATCGGCTTTCATTCGTCGAACCCGGCGCGCGATGGCAAATACCGCAAGCTTGCGATCAAGGTCAAGATGCCGGGAGTCAAGCTGGAATACCGCCAGGGCTACTATGCGCCCGCGGACTTCAAGCACTCCGGCCGCGAAGACCGCGAGCAGGAGCTTACCGACCAGTTGGCCAGCGATCTGCCCGCGACCGATATGGCAATGTATCTCGACGCCATGTACTTCCGCCTCGACGAGAACCGCTACTACATGCCGGTTTCGCTGCTGGTGCCGGGCTCGCAAATTCCTTTTGTAAAGGGCGGCGACAAAGACAAAGCGACCCTCGATATTCTCGGCGAAGTCATCGACGAAGTGAAGCGGCCCATCGGCCACGTGCGCGAGACCGTGAAGCTGAATCTCGATCCCACGCTCAATGCGCGGCAGAAAAACATTCAGTACACCACCAGCTTCAACCTGCCGCCGGGCAAGTACCAGGTAAAGTTTGTGGTGCGCGAAAATCAGACCGGTCGCATGGGCTCGTTTGTGGCGGATGTTACGTTGCCGGACTTGAAGAAGGCTCCGCTGAAAATGAGTTCAATTGTGCTTGCGGCGTCGCGTCAGTCGAGCAAGAAACAGGACCCGCTGGTGCGCAACGGCGAGGAATACGTGCCCGACATCAGCCACGTGTTCCGCCAGGACCAGCACATGTATCTGCTGTACGAGGTCTATAGTCCCGCGCGCGAAAAGGCCGCGGAGAACGCGCCCAAGGGGACCAAGCCCGGCATCAATCTGCTGAGTAGCCTCGAACTCATCCAGGGTTCAACGAAAGTGTACGAAACGCCGCTGGTGCAGGCGAAGGCGATCAATGTCGATGGGCGCGACGCGGTGGCGATTGAGATGGATGTGCCGCTGGCAGGGCTGAAGCCCGGCACTTATCTGTGCCAGTTGAATGTAATCGACGACGCAGGCGGTAGCTTTGCATTTCCGCGCTTTGCGGTGTTGGTGCGAGAGCCCGCCGCGCCCGTGCCGGCAGCGGTCGGAACTGCGCAGCCTCAACCCGCAGGCAATGGCGGCTTGGAATAGGTCCGGGGACCGTGGTTCGCTCACCCCAAAATGCTGTCATCCTGAGCGAAGTCCGCCGCAGCGGACGACGTCGAAGGACCTGCGGCTGTTTTTTCGTTTTGCCCGTCAACGCCATACGGGCAGTGCCTGCATCCCGAGCCGCAGCAGAAGCCGCGCTTCAAATGATAAGCAGCCGTGAAGACCATGTTTGGCCCCTCGAAGTAGTAATCCTCGGGTTCCAACTTGGCAGGCTGCGCTGGCGAATTCTGGGCAATGCTTCGCTCGTCACTGCGGCTCATGCTTCCATTTTCTCCTGAGCCGGCGCCGCGCGCGCAAACCGGCCGCTGCGAATAGGTAGAATTGAAGCATGAATGTTTCCGCGCAGGATCGCGCCCGCAAAATTAAAGTCATTCTTTTCGACGTTGACGGCGTCCTAACCGACGGTGGCATCTGGTTGATTCCTGTTCCAGTAGTCGTGGACGGCAACGCCACTACCAAAATGGTGGAGGCCAAAGGCTATAACGCGCACGACGGCACCGCGATTTCGCTCGCCCGGCTCGGCGGCCTCAAGTGCGGCATCATCACCAAACGAATCTCGGAGACCGTGGCTCTGCGCGCCCGCGACCTGAAGCTGGAGTTCGTCTACCAGGGCCAGGCCTTCAAGATGAAGGCTGTGCGAGACATCATGGAAAAGGGCGGCGTAACGCTCGAGGAAATTGCGTACGTCGGCGACGATGTGATCGACCTGCCTGTCATGCGCGCATGCGGATTTGCAGTCGCCGTGGGCGATGCGCGTGAACGCGTGAAGGCTGAAGCGCATTACGTGACGCCGGCCCGCGGCGGTCGCGGCGCAGCGCGTGATGCAGTCGAATTTATTCTCGAGGCCAAGGGCGTGCTGACCGAGTGCGTCGAGGCATACATCGACGAGGACAATCCGATCGCGCCATCGATGGATATCGGCAAAGGCGGCGACCTGGCGTGAGCGAATCAAGAAAAGCGGTAGTCCTGCTCAGCGGTGGCCTCGACTCGGCCACCGTGCTGGCCATTGCGCGCAGCCAGGGCTACGAGCTTTACGCGCTCTCGTTCTCTTACGGGCAGCGGCACATCTGCGAACTGGAAGCGGCCACGCGGGTTGCCGCGTCCATCGGCGCTGCGGAGCACAAGATCGCGCAAATCGATCTGCGCGTGTTTGGCGGCTCGGCGCTCACAGACGACATCGCTGTCCCCAAGGGCCGCGCGATGGAGGAGATGGGGCACGGAATTCCCATCACCTATGTGCCCGCGCGCAACACCATCTTTCTTTCCTTTGCTCTCGCGTGGGCTGAGGTGCTGGGATCGAGCGATGTTTTTATCGGCGTCAATGCGCTGGATTACTCGGGCTACCCAGACTGCAGGCCGGAGTTCATTGAGGCGTTTGAGAAGATGGCAAACCTCGCGACCAAGGCCGGAGTCGAAGGCCGCCAGGCGCTGAAGATTCACACGCCGCTGATCGCCATGTCGAAGGCAGAGATCATCGCCAAGGGAATCGAACTGGGCGTGGATTACGGGCTAACCAGCAGTTGCTACGATCCGTCGCCGACGGGCGAGCCGTGCGGGCAATGCGATTCCTGCCGGCTCCGCCAAAAGGGGTTTCGCGAAAACGGGCGCGAAGACCCGCTGCGATATCGGAAAAGCTAGCTGTCAGCTTTCAGCCTTCAGCTCTCAGCTTTTCATGCCGATTCCGGAGGCCGTACCGTAGCAAGCTGCACAATGAACTGAGAGCTGAAAGCTGAGAACTGAGAACTGAGAACTGTTTTATGAGCTACGCGGTCAAGGAAATCTTTTATACGCTGCAGGGCGAAGGAGCGCAGGCGGGACGAGCCGCGGTCTTCTGCCGGTTTGCGGGCTGCAATCTCTGGTCGGGCCGCGAGCCGGACCGCGCGACGGCAGTCTGCAAATTTTGCGACACGGATTTTGCCGATACGAACGGACCAGGCGGCGGAAAATTCGAAACCGCTGAATCGCTCGCCGCAGCGATTCAGGAGAAGTGGCCTTCGGACTCCACGACCGGAAAGCGATTCGTGGTCTGCACCGGCGGAGAGCCACTGCTGCAACTGGATGCGCACTTGATCAAGGCGCTGCACTCCAGCAATTTCGAAATTGCCGTCGAGACGAATGGAACGATTGCTGCTCCGGACGGAATCAACTGGGTGTGCGTGAGCCCCAAGGCCGGAGCTGCTCTCGTTCAAAGGAGCGGCGACGAGTTGAAGCTGGTGTTTCCGCAGACCGGCTTCGAGCCTGAGGATTTTGGTGGACTCTCATTCCGGCATTTTTTCCTTCAGCCCATGGACGGACCCGATCGCGCAGCAAATACGGAACTGGCGCTCAGGTATTGCATGCAGCATCCGCAGTGGCGACTGAGTTTGCAGACGCACAAGATCCTCGGGATTCCCTAGAAGCAGCGAACAAGGGAACGAGAGACCAAGGGGACGAAAAGACCAGCGTTTTGCGAATGATGGCTAGATTCCCGAATTTGCGCTTTCTTGTTCCCTTGTTCCCTCGTTCCCTCGTTCCCTGACTTTGCTCGCTTCCGCCTCCGCCAGCCAGCCCCTACGCAACTTCTCCGCCGGTATGCTCGACAGGTACGGCTTGATGTCCAGAATCGCCGTGCCATCCAGCATGTCTACGCCGCGCACGCGGAGTGAGGCTCCTTCGCGGCCAAGCAATTCGACAACAGTGAGCGCAATTGGATTCGGGCGTCGCGGCGACCGTGTGGCAAACACACCATGCGATCTCTTCTCATCCGTAGGCGGGTGAGCGATGAGGTCGAAGCCGTCGGCGCGGTCGAAGGCCCAGATTACGTAGAGATGCGAGAACCCCTCGATATCGAGCAGGCCGGTTTCAAATTCACTCAGAATCTCAAGCGCGCCTTCTGCATCGTGCTTTGCGCCAAGGCCGCGGGGAATCGCGGTCGTTTCGTTGTACGGGCTTTTTACGAATCCAATTGGGCGAAAAGTAAACATTGTCTGTGGCGCCTCCGGCTCTAATCATATTCGCGCTGACAGCTATCCCCGGCATGGTCTAAACTGGTCGGGCTTTGGAGATATACGATTAGCAGGCAAGTTAGCCGGAGCCGCATCGCCATCGCAAACACCAAACCGGACCAGAGGGGATTGACCATGTGCAACAAAGTCGACAACCACGCGCACACCCATGATCACAACCATGACCACAACTACACGCATTCGCATAGCGCTGGTGGCCAGACGCATGTCCACTCCCGCAATCACGATTCCGGCGTGGATCGCACGTCGCGGCGCGACTTTCTTCGCGTGCTGATGGGCGGCGCTCTGGCCGGTGCGTCGGTGATGGAGTTGGCCTACCATCGTGCAGCCTGGGCGCGTTCCGCGGCACCCGAGGACGATGGCGACCTGTTCGACATTCAGAAGGCGGCAAACGGCATTTACTTCGCGCATGCACGGCCGCAGACGGTGATCAACTGTAACGCAGCAATCTTTGTGCGCTCGAAGGATGTCGTCGTGGTCGATGCGCATTCCAAGCCTTCGGCCGCCGCGTCGATCATCCGCCAGATCAAGCGGCAAGTCACGGACAAGCCGGTGCGCTACGTCATCAACACGCACTTTCACTGGGATCACACGCAGGGCGACCACGCTTACGCCATGACCGGCAGCAAGGTGGACTTCATCGCCACCTCAATGACCAAGCATTTGTTGGAGGAGTTCGCAGTGGCGCGGATGAAGGCTTCCAGAGACGCGGTGCCCGGACAAATCGAGGCAATGCGCAAGCGGGCCGAGCGCTCGACATCGGACGAGGAGAATGCTTTCTGCGCCGAGCAGATCAAGCACCTTGAAGCCTACCAGGCGGATATCAAGGACTATCACCTGGAGTTGCCTACGATCACCTTCGACAAGTCGTACCTGCTCGCTGATCCGGCATTCGATCTGCATCTCGAGTTTCACGGGCGCTCGCATACTGCGGGCGATGTCTTCGTCTTTTGCCCGCCGGAGCGCGTGGTTGCTTCGGGAGATGCGATTCACGGCTGGCTTCCTACAATCACAGACGGCTATCCGCGGCTGTGGCCGGGCACCGTGGATGAGGTGGGCCGCGCCGATTTCAAATACATTCTCGGCGGGCATGGGCCCATGCAGACCGACCGAATCGTGATGATGAGCCAGCGCAACTATATTGAAGAGTTGGCCGAGAAAGTGGAAGCCGGCAAGAAAGCCGGGCAGGACGTGGCGGAGTTGCAGGCGCGCCTGACTGTCGCCTCGCTGAAGTCGATGCAGTCGAACGGATATCAGGCGTTCCTGGAGCGCACGCTGGCAGCGAGCCATCCGCATTTCGGCAAAATGCCGCCGCTGCAAAATGACGTGAACACGAATATAAGCGACGTTTACAAGAACCTGGACAAGGTTTAGTCCAGGTTCAAAGGTTGGCCGCATGCGTCCCTGTGACGCATGCGGTTTCGCGTCTGGCAATGCTGACGCGCGCCACAGAGGTAAGCTGGAATTGTTTCGAGGAGGTCGGGACAATGCAGGCAGCAGTGATCAATGTGCTAGGCCAGGCGCCCAGATATCTGCAGTTTCCCGAGCCCGTGGCCGGGGAGGGCGAGGCTCTTATCCCGGTGCGGGCCGCGGGGCTTCACCCAATTGTGAAGGCACTGGCCGGCGGCTCGCATTACTCCAGCGGCAGCGAGGTTCCCTTTGTGCCGGGTGTGGACGGCGTGGGGCTTCTGGAGGACGGAAGCAGGGCCTATTTTGTCTTTGCCCGCAAGCCCTGGGGAACCATGTCGGAGCGCACCGTGGCTCCGCGGTCCATGTGCATTCCATTGCCCGACGGGCTGGACGACGCGCATGCGGCGGCTATTGCCAATCCCGGAATGTCCGCTTGGATGTCGCTGAAGGAGCGTGCCGGCCTGGCCCAGGGTGAAACCGTGCTGGTGCTGGGAGCGACGGGAGTCGCAGGACAGATTGCCATTCAGGCCGCGAGGCATCTGGGGGCGAAACGGGTAATCGGCGCCGGCCGGAACGTGGAAGCCATTGCAGCGGCAGATGTGGACGCGACCATCGCTCTGGGCCAGCCGGAAGAAGCCGTGCGGGAGGCGTTCGCTGCCGAAGCCGCCTCAGGAATCGACGTGGTGATCGACTACCTGTGGGGCCGGCCAACGGAACTGCTGCTGGAGGCTCTGGCGAAGGGTTTCAAAGCCAGCGCGACCCACCGGACGCGCCTGGTGGAGGTGGGCGAAAGCGCAGGAAAGACGATTGCGCTGCCCGGCGCGACGCTGCGCAGCATCGATCTCACGCTCCTGG
The DNA here is from genome assembly GCA_003133425.1 of Acidobacteriaceae bacterium. Next base: position 19,629 of record PKXI01000343.1, on the reverse strand, counting down.
GCAGCGGATTCGGCTCCGCATCCCTGGACAAAATCTTCGCTGCCATTCCGATCCTGTTTTCGATGACTGCCGCCGGGAAGCTGAAAATTGACGTCGAACCAGTCCCCCTGGCTGAAGTCGAGGGGGCGTGGAACCGGGTAGAAAAGGGACGCCGGATCGTATTCACGGTCTAGCTGAACGGGAAACCCCTGAGAAGCCTATTGCACCGCGGGTTTCATCGGGCAGGCACCGTAGTCCTTCGAGAGCTTATCCACTTGAAATTGCCGGGTAGCGGCGGCAGTTTTCTTTTCCTTTTTGCCGGAGACGTGCACGCGCTCACCTTGCTTGATGGCGGCGACCTCTCCCACAAGAGCGTACGTCTGGTGATCGCCCTGATTCTCAAGCATCAGGCCGCCAGCGCCAGACTCCACACAGCCAGTGATGTTGTGGTTGGCGTAGCCATGGTGAATGACGACGTAGGTGACGATCACAATCGCGGCGCCAGTGGCAATAATCGCAACCAGGATTCCAGCCACCTCGGACTTGCTCACGATGGTGCCGGTCTGGGCGTTCGCCGCCGGGGCTGCGGTCAAGGCCGCGGCACAAAGTACCACCGTGGCAACCATGCTTCGGAGTCTTAATTTCAAATCAGGCCTCGATTCCAATTCATGCGTCCAATTCATGTATTTTGGCGCCCGCTATTTGTGGCTTTCCCGGTTCGGCTTCGCCATGCACAGGCTGCACCTCGGAGAAGAGCCGTTTCGTCGAATGCTCGAAAGTTTCGGCAGTGTGAGTGGGATTCAGGAAGGAAGGGGAAGTGGTAACTCCACATCTTTATCTTGGAAAAACACGATTAGCAAGATATTTCCTCCGCGTGCCCCCTCCAGTCTCCGCGCCAAGGCACCAAACTACGGGGCGCGGCCGCCAATTTGCATGAATCTTTCGTCATTAAAACTCTTTTACAGGCGTGACCGGGAACACTTTAGGGGTGTTCCGGTGTCTAAGACAATAGAGGACGCGGGACAGGCGGCAATTTGCCGTGTGTCCCCCGAATCCCACGGGCTCCACAGCAGTATCGGTTTTCCGGTGGCAACTTTTGGCTGCTGGAGGGAGTGGCCGCATCCAAGCTTAGAGAATCTGCCAACCGGGCTGTAGAGGGCCGGGAAAAATGACAGATGCCAAACGTGGCTGAGATGCGGTATAGGTGGGAGGACACTGAATTGCAGGCGGACCTCACCATGGGCAATCTTGCCAGCGCGCTGACGCTCCAATCAGAAGAAGCGGCTCTCATTGCGGAGCTACGAGCCGGCTCAGAGGAAGCGTTTGCGTGGCTGATCGCACGCTTCCATCAACCCATCTACTCGCTGCTGGCGCGCATGGTGTACGACCGTGACGATGCTGCAGACCTGACCCAGGAAGTCTTTGTAAAGGTCTTCCGCGGAGTGCACAGCTTTCATGGCGAGTCGTCGCTGCGGACCTGGATTTACCGGATCGCGCTGCGCGAGGCATCAAACCAGCGCCGCTGGTGGATGCGGCACAAGCAGCAGGAAGTGGCAATCGACCAGGAGATGACGGAAGGAGAAAATGGATCGCAGGTGCGGCTGAAAGAACGCCTGGTGGATCCGTCCGAGTCGCCCTACGATGCGGTGGTGCATGCGGAGAACCGGGCGCGCGTTGAATCGGCCTTGAAGCAGGTTCCTGAGCCATTCCGCACCACCTTGATTTTGCGTGACATTGAGGGATTTGTTTACGAAGAAGTTGCTGAGGTCCAGGGCGTGAGTCTGGGCACCGTAAAGTCGCGGCTGGTACGCGGACGGGCCTGTTTGAAGACTCTCTTGTCGGCGCCGAACGCGGGCAAAGACCCGTCGGCTTTTGCCGAATACGAAATGCCCCTGGGAGAGGAGGCGCGATGAACGGCTGCGAGGCGATGCAGGAAAGATTTTCGGAGTATTTGGACGGCCGGCTGAACGGACGGGTGATGCAGCAGATCGCTGCCCACCTGGGCGGATGCCCGAAGTGTGCCCGCGAATGGGATTCGCTGCGCGAGGCGCAGTTGTGTCTAGCCCAGTTGGGTCCGGTGGCCGCGCCTGAAGATCTCCTGCTGCGAATTCGGGTTGCCGTCAGCCAGGAGCGGGCGCGCAGTAAAGAGAGTGTCTTTGATGTCTGGGGCCTGGTGTGGAAGAACACTGTGGGTCCGTTTCTGCTGCAGGCTTCGGCGGGCTTTGCCAGCGCCGTGCTGCTGCTGGGCACTGTAATCGTACTGGTCACCATGTTTACGCAGCCTGAAACTGCGCAGGCCAACACGGACGAGCCGCTGGGTAACCCCACCGCGCCGAGGTTGGTAAGTTTCTCCAGCGGAGTGGGCAGCAACGCCATTGGCGACGTTTCCGGCCCGGTGATCGTCGAAGCCTATATCAACGATGAGGGCCAGATGTACGACTATCGCATCCTCTTCGGCCCCACCGACAGCACCACCCGTTCTCAGGTGGAGAACCTGCTCTTGCTTAGCCGGTTTGAGCCTGCCCGGTACTTCGGCCAGCCGGTCCGCGGCCTTGCGGTGCTCTCCTTCTCCGGCGTTTCCGTGCGGGGGTAAAGCAGGGATCAGCGTTCAGGTGTCAGGGTTCAGAATCCTCGACCACAAGTGTCGACCGGGAACCCTCCCAGTGATGGATCAAGTACTTGGCCGTCCGTCGCGAACGGATTGACCATCGCGTCCAATTGACTTAAGGAGCATGGTTTCCCTTCTCGGAGTAGCGAGTTCTAGCTGACGACTGATCCCTGAACCCTGATCCCTGCCTCTCCCTCCCGTTTGACCCTGCCGCTGCGTCTAACTAGACTTGCAGACAGGTCTCCTAATGACATTTCGTACAATTCGATCCTTTTATTTTGCTGCGGCCGTTTTTTTGTGCCTGCTGGCAGGTGTTTCTGCCTCTTCGGTGCTAGCTCAAGCGCCAAACGCCCAATCTTCAAGCAGCAGTCCAAACATCGACGAAGGTTCGACTTCCGCGCAGGCGTACGTGCGGGAGAAGACACCGTCGCTTGTAGACCCGGCCGGACCCACCATTTCGCTGACCAACGCGGAGCCGGTATTCGTGATGGCCGCGGCCCTGAATATGTGCGGCTATGACGAGGGGCTGGAAAGCAGCGCGCCGGTGCGCAAGCAGGTACGCGATGAGATCGACAAGACTCTGGCTGCGAGCGAGGATGCGCGAGCCAAACGCGACGCCGTCTGCCTCTTCATTGCCCAGCACAAGATGACGGGCACGGAGTTGGACGTCGCGCAGTACATTTCGCTGGCGCTTTATCTCACGCCTCCGCCGGAAATGGAAACAACCGCGGATTTGACCGAGATGCCACCCGATGCGACGCAGGTGGCGGAAATTGTGCCGCACTTGAAGGATTTCGCCGACGCAGTTGACCTGCACGGAATTTGGCTTACAGTGCGCCACATCTACGACGAGCAGGCCGCGCAGTTGCACGATCCTTTGTCGAAGATGATTGTTTCAACCAATCTTTATCTCAAGATGGCGGCATCCACCTATGACGGGCGGCGTTTCATTGTGGTGACCGAGCCCATGTTCTCGCCGAGCACAGTGAACGCGCGCATCTATGGAACCGACTACGTGGTGGTGGTTTCGCCGGTCAACGGCACGATTCACATGAGCGACGTTCGCCACACCTATCTGCACTACGTGATTGAGCCACTGCTTTATTCGCGGGCCAACGCCATCGACCGGACGCAGCCGATTCTCAAGGAGATTCGCGAAGCCCCACTCGAGTTCCGCTATCGGTCTGACACCGTGCCGCTGACGGTTGAATGTCTGATCAAGGCGATCGAGGCGCGGACCATGAACACCGGAATTCCGGAGTACAAAATTCCCGCGGATGTGGACCGTTCGCAACTGCCGCGCTATGAGCATGAACGGCAGCTCACGGAGCAGAAGAAAGAAGCCGTCCGCGTGGCTATGGTGCAGCACGACATGAAACAGGGGTTTGTGCTCACCCAATACTTTTACGAACAGATGATCCAGTTTGAAAGGGATCCCGCCAGCCTCAAAGACACCATCGGCGAAATGGTCTACAGCATGGATGTGGACCAGCAGGTGCACCGGGCGCGCCAGACCGAGTTCGACAAGGAAGCGGATACCGAGGTGCTGGGGCGCAGCAAGCCGCACAAGATGATGGGAATGGAACTGGCCGAAGCGCAGCTCTCAAACGGGGACATGGCAGCGGCCAGCGCCATGGCGCAAAAGGTGCTGGCGAAGCAGAGCGACACCATCGCCTCCGCGGCAGACAGCGCGCGTGCCTACTTCATTCTGGCCAGGGTGGCCGCAATGTCAGGGCATCCCGAGCAGGCAATCGACGACTTCCAAAAGACCCTTGCGACCACCAAGGAGCAGCGGCTGAAGGCCTGGTCGCACATCTATCTGGGCCGCATGCTCGACCTGGACTGCAAGCGCGACCAGGCCCTGTCGGAGTACAAGCTGGCGCTCACAGTGCGCGACGGGCGCGAGGACACGCGCCTGGCCGCGGAGCGGGGCGTGAAGAACGCCTACTCCGTGAACGGGCACACCTGCGACGAAGATGCGGACGACACTCCCGGCCCCGTTCCGCCCAAGCCGGGATCGCCGGCTCCTGCGCAGGATGGTTCACAGAAGCCGCAATAGTCCTTTCGCAATGGCTTGAGAGCCTGAGGGTGGCGTCTAATCAAAACATCGGGAGCACGTCCCGTCCGGAATCTTCGGGGGCGGAAGTGTATCCGGGGACGATTCGGTAATTCGAATTTCGGCGAGGCGTATTTGGAAGCAGCACAAAAAGAACTGGAAACCGCGCTCGGGTATGTTTTCCGGGCACCTGAACTGCTGGTGCGCGCCTTGACCCACCGGTCGCTGGCCAAGGAACTGGCGGCCCAGGAACAGCAGCATGAAAGCTTGACTATAGTGGCGAGCGTGGCCGGGAAATTCGAGGCCACAATCGGTGAGCCGGGCGACAATGAGCGGCTGGAGTTTCTCGGGGACGCGGTGCTGGGGCTCGTGGTGGCAGAGGCTCTGTTCGGGTTGCATCCGGAGTGGGACGAGGGCGAGCTGACCCGCGTTCGTGCGCAACTGGTAAGCCGGCAGCATATGGCGCAGGTGGCCGGGGCCATTGGCCTGGGCAGGCATGTGCGGCTGAGCCGCGGCGAGGACAAGAGCGGCCTCCGGCGCAAGAGCACGGTGCTCTCAAATACCATGGAGGCAGTGATCGGCGCGCTGTTTCTTGACGGCGGTCTGGAGCCTGTAAGAGCCTTTGCGCGGCGCCAGGTGTTGGGCGAAGCTGCCGAGTTGTTGGCGGAGGAGCTGCGTTCCGGCGCGGCGTTGGGCAACTTCAAATCCGCGCTGCAGGAGCGGTTGCAGGCAGAGCGGGCAGGAACGCCGGTGTACCGGGTAAAGAGCGAGAGTGGCCCCGGCCACCGCAAAAAGTTTCTCGTTGAGGTCCGGCTCAAGATGGAAGCCGGCGAGCCCGGAAAGCCGCTGGCGCGAGGTTCGGGCAGCACCAAAAAGCACGCCGAGCAGGATGCGGCGCGGCGGGCGCTCGACAGGCTCGATAATCTTGACCGGCTTGCAGCAGCGGGCCCAGCAGGTGAGCCGGCAGAAGATGAGCCGGACGAGACAGAGGAGGAATAAACGGCGCAATGAGCACCCAAGCCAGCATCCCGGCCGAGATGCCGGGCGGGCACGAGTCGCGATTAGCGCACCTGCGCCCGCACTTGCCAACGCTGCCTGAGGCCCTGGCCTCGCTATTGCGGACGGTGGTGGTGGCGCTGTTTCTGCTCACGTTCGTACTGCAGCCGCTGCTGATTCCCTCAGAGAGCATGGAGCACACGCTGCTCGTTGGAGATTTCCTGCTGTTCAACAAGCAGGTGTATGCCCCCTCAAGCAAGTTGACCAATTGGCTGCTGCCGTATCGCCCAGTTGAGCGCGGAGACATCATCGTTTTTCATCATCCGCAGCCGCCCCTGCTGGTCAAGCGCGTGGTGGGCATTCCCGGCGACCATCTGCGCATCGAAGACGGGCGCGTCATCGTCAACGGAGTTGCGCTGGACGAGCCCTATGCGGCCTTCGAGCCGGCGCCGCCCAATCCCTTCCGCGACAATTTTCCCGCCAAGGTTTACACCGACCCGCAAATCGATCCCGACTGGTGGATGCAGATGCTGGACCTGACGAAGAACGGCGAACTGGTGATTCCGGCGGGGCAGTATTTTGTGCTCGGCGACAATCGCAATCACAGCAAGGATTCGCGCTACTGGGGATTTGTTCCGCGGCAGGCGATTGTGGCCAGGCCGCTGGTCATCTACTTCTCGCTGCGCCGCCCCTCAACCACCGATGTGCAGCAGGCCGTGGCACAACCTGAAGATGATAAACTCGGACACGACAGGCTTCTGTCGGCAAGACTGACGGGTTTCGCGCGCTGGAAGCGCATCTTCCACGTGGTGCACTAAAAACAGTGATCAGTGAACAGTGGACAGTGATCAGTTGTCGGTGGTCAGCTGTCAGTGGCTGCGGTTCGGGCTTTTCACTGAGCACTGTCCACTGTTCACTGGTAAACGAGCGACAGGATGACAAAGAAGAAGACGCCGAACGAAGCCCAACCCGAACCGATTCCCGAACAACAAGACAGGGTGGAAGAGACGCCGTTTGAGGCGGTCGCCAGCATCTGTTCAGTGCTCGTGGTGGGTCTGTTCATTCTCACATTTCTCGCCCAGAATTTCGTGATTCCGTCCGGTTCAATGGAGGACACACTCCTGGTGGGCGACCACCTTGTCGTTGACCGCATCACGCTGGCGCCGGAGTCGAAGTGGATGCCGCTGGTTCACTATCGTGAGCCCAGGCACGGCGACGTGGTGGTATTCATCAAGCCCGTGCCCGACCCGGATGCGGACGGAAAGCCGCAATATCTGTTTCTTGTGAAGCGGCTCATCGGCGTTCCCGGTGACCACATCCATCTGCGCGACGGCATCGTCTTCATTAACGGCGTGGCCCAGAGTCAGCCGAAAGATGGCAGGGAAATGCCTCCCAATCCTGGCGAGCAGGTGTTTCTTGACGAGTTTCCAACCATCCCGCCCGCCATGAATCCCAGCGCCACTGAAGAGTGGTCTGTTGAAGCGCCCAATCACATCGAGAATGGCGACTTGGTGGTTCCGCCGGGCAAGTACTTCATGATGGGCGACGACCGGCACAACAGCCTCGACTCGCGCTACTGGGGCTTTGTGCCCAGGGAAAATATTGTGGGGCGGCCGCTGTTCAACTACTGGTCGTTCAAGACGGCCGAGGAAGCATACGAACAGACCGGGCTCGGCGCCAACCTGGCCTGGATGGGCCATGTAGCCGTGCACTTCTTCAGCGATACGCGCTGGAAGCGGACGCTGCACGTGGTGCGGTAAAGACAGTGGACAGTGAGTAGTGGACAGCGGACAGAAAAGTCCCCGGCCACCAATCACTGACCACGGATAAATTTTGACTTACGATTCTGAAGTGAGAACTGGGAACTGATCACTGTTTACTGCCCACTGTCCACTGACAACGACCATGACGGAAGACGAGCAACGCCGGCAAAAAAGGCATAAGCGGCTTTGGCTGGCACTGGCGGTGCTGGTGGCCATCCTGGCGGTGCTGATTGTGCCGCCGCTGGTGAGCGTGAGCCGCTACAGGAGCCGGATTACCAGCCTTATTGCGGAGTCGCTGGGCAGGCCGGTGCGGCTTTCGTCGGTGCGGGTGCGGGTGCTGCCCAGGCCGGGCTTTGTTCTTGGCGATCTCACCGTTGAAGAAGATCCTGCGTTCGGCGCCGAACCGCTGCTGCATGCCACCACTGTTACCGCCTACATTCGGATGCTCTCACTTTGGCGCGGTCGGCTTGAGATCAGCGAGATCAGCGTGGACGAGGCCAGCCTGAACCTGGTTCGCACTCCCGACGGGCGCTGGAATCTGGATTCGCTGCTCCATTCGGCGGCAACCAAGGCCGGCACATCTGCTGCCGGTGCCGAAGCTCATGTGCCGCCGTTTCCTTACCTGGCTGCCAGCAACTCCCGCATCAACTTCAAAAACGGTGTCGAAAAGCTGCCGTTTTCCATCGTCGATACCGACCTCTCCTTCTGGCAGGAAGATCCTGGAAAGTGGCGGATAAGGCTGCGCGGCCGGCCGGCCCGTACTGACGTGAGCCTCGACCTGGCCGACACCGGCGTGGTGGAACTGGACGCAACCGCGCAGCGCGCGTCCGACCTGCGCCAGATGCCCATCCATCTCGACTTGGAGTGGCGTGACGCCCAGCTTGGCCAGCTTACCCGCCTCGCCACCGGTTCTGATGCCGGCTGGCGCGGCGACATGCGTGGCGAAGTGCATGTGGAAGGCACAGCGGATGCGGCCCACGTGACGACCAGGCTGCGAGCCACCGGCGTTCACCGCGCCGAGTTTGCGCCGGCCGCGCCCATGGATTTCGACGCCAATTGCGGGTTTGTCTACCACTATTCCCTGCGGTCGCTTCAGGACCTGGTGTGCGACTCTCTGCTCGGCGATGGACACCTCCGGCTGGCGGGAGATTTGCCGGGCAATGGCGACATGCCGCATTTCTCGGTAGAACTGGATCGGATTCCAGTTGCTGCCGGCCTGGATGCGCTGCGCACGGTGCGCAGCGGTGTTGGCCCCGGCCTGCAGGCAGCAGGCACGGTCAGCGGCAAAGTCAGCTACGCCGAGAGTCCCGCCACGAGTGGTGTGCTCAAAAAGCCGGTAGTCCCCGCGAAGGTTCACTCGACGAAGACGAGCGCGGCAATGCCGGCGGCAGGCCCGCTCACCGGCAGCTTTACCGTGGATGGCTTTGCACTCAGCGGAGAAGGCCTCAGCCGGCCCATTCAGGCGCCGAAGATGGTGCTGGAGCCGGCGGCTGTGGCGCAGGGACATGCGCCGGAGCTGGCTGGAGCTGCTGCAATCTCCGTGGGCGGGACCATTCCACTCACCGTGAATCTCCGCATGGGACTCAAGGGCTACCAGGTAACGTTACGTGGCCAGGCAAGCATTGTGCGGGGCAGGGAACTGGCGCGCGCGGCCGGCATCAGTCAGGCCGCGGCACTGGACGCTCTGGCCGGTGATCCGCTGACAGTGGACCTCTCCGCAGAAGGCCCATGGATGCCGGCCGAAGAGGTTCCCTTTAGCAGCATTGCACCAGTCCTCCCCGCGAACAGTGCCGCACATGGCGCCGCGTCCGGAGGTTTGTCTGCAGCAGCGTCCGGGCCAGCGAATGCGAAACCTGCCACCAACGGAGCCGCAAGCCCTGTTGTCGACAGCCTCAGCGGAACCGTGACGCTGCGCAACGCCAACTGGAAGGCCGATTATCTCGCCAATCACGTGGAGATTTCAGATGCAACTCTGCACTTGAACCTCGTCGGAGGCGCAGGCGAAAGCCGTTGGGATCCGGTCGATTTCTCCTACGGTCCGTTGAAGGGCAAGGCGAGTCTGACCATTCCGGCCAGTTGCGACCCGCCCGCGCCCTGCCCGGCCAGATTTTTAGTCCAGTTTGGCGATCTGGATGCCGAGACAGTGCAGACCGCGGCTCTGGGCGCACACGAGAAGGGCACGCTGCTGTCCGATCTGATTGACCGGCTGCATCCCGCCTCCGCGCCGGTCTGGCCGCCATTTGAGGGCACGGTTAAGGTCGATTCGCTGATTCTGGGTCCGGTGACCCTCAAGGACGCAACGGCGGAGCTGAATATTCTGCCGAACAGCGCAGAGATTACAAGCCTCGACGCCACGCTGCTGGGCGGCAACCTGCACGCAGCCGGCACACTCGAAACGGGAGACAAGCCTTCCTACAATCTGACCGGCGATTTCACGAAGCTGAATGCAACCGCGGTGGGCCAACTGCTGGGTCAGAACTGGCGGGGCGGCACATTCGATGCCAACGGAAAGATCGAGCTCTCTGGCTATACAGGAGCTGACCTCGCCGGTTCGGCAAAAGGCACGCTGCACTTCGAGTGGCGCCATGGTTCTGTGGCTCCAGCTGCTTCGGCGGCCGAAACTTCCCCCGCGCCCCTGGTCCGGTTCGATCGCTGGACCGCGGATTCCGAAATCGCGAACGGCAAGATCACCCTGGGGAATAATGAAGTGGCGCAAGGCGGCCGCAAGCGAGCCGTGGAAGCCTCCGTGACCCTTGTCGAGTCGCCCAAGGTGAGCTTTGCCGCGCCCAAAACCGCGCCTACCAGGAAGCGCTAATTTACACCCCGCTACAATGGATTCATGGCTTCTTCCCCTACATCTTCCATCGCTCAAATCCGCTGCAAGGGTGTCCTCTTCGACATGGACGGGATTCTGGTTTCGTCCCTGGGCTCGGTAGAGCGCAGTTGGACCATGTGGGCCGAGTTGCGCGGAGTCGATCCCGAGCGCACCTGCAAGATCGCCCACGGCCGCCGCGCCATCGACACCATTGCCATGCTCAGGCCCGACCTTGACCCCGAAGTCGAACTCAAGATCATCGAGGATCGGGAGGTCGAAGACAACGAGGACCTCACCGTGTTGCCCGGCGTGCTGAATCTTCTGGCAGCGCTGCCACAAAACCGATGGACTGTCGTCACAAGCGCTACCGAGCGCCTCGCGCGTGCAAGGATGGCCGCCGGAGGCGTTCCCGCGCCGGAACGGCTTGTGACCGCTGATTTCATAACCCGCGGAAAGCCGCATCCTGAGCCGTTTCTGGCCGGGGCAGCGATGCTGGGCTTTGCGCCCGAAGATTGCGTGGTTTTCGAGGATTCGTCGTCCGGCGCCAGAGCCGGCCGGGCCGCAGGATGCACCGTGGTCGCAACCACGTTTTCTCATCCCGTTGAGTCACTGGACGCCGCGCACTACCTGGTCACCGATCTCACCGGCATAACCGTGGAAAGTGTCGGCGACGGTATCGCATTGAACCTGATCCCATTAGCCGATCAGACAGCAAAGCCGACAAGCTGACCACTGACCACTGACCACTGACAACTGACCACTGACCACTGACCCGTGTCCTACTCGTTCGCCTCGATGTGCCTTCCGTGCGGATCCTGCATGGGGCGCGTATTCATCTTGAACATGTTCGTGTATGCGCGCAACTGGTCGCGGCTCAGGGTCACTTCCTGCTCCAGCACAAACCACCGCACTCCCTCGGTGCAGGGCGGGTTGGTGAGCGAACCCATATAAGTCCAGTACCCGCGCTCGGCAGGCAGCAGGCCGCCAGGATTCACCATCTCCGTAATCTTTTCGGTCTTGCCCGTGGCCGTGGGCAGGTGTCCCCAGAGCGTGGCGAGCACGGCGTTCGGCCTGTTTTGGTCCTCGATCAACCGCGCCGCTAGAATGGCCATCTTGCCATCGGCGCTTTTGTGCACCAGGTGGATGCTCATGTCGGCGAGTTTGGCCTTGACCGGTTCTTCGCTGGGATGGTGGAAGTCGAACTCCACCAGGTTGTAGCGGACGCCCCCGGCCACAATATAGCTGCCAGGGTTCACGTGCGCCACAATCGTATGTCCGTCGTTCTCAAGCGTGACCGACCCGGCCATGTAGTGGAACTCGATCGGCTGGAGCGCCTTGTTGAGCTTGGCGCCGCGAATGTCGAGCGGAGACTGCTCGTGGCCTTTGGAGCAGGCCTCGTACGCGGGGTCCAGCTTACCCCAGCGCAGGGGACCAGTCTTGCCCTCGTAGCTCCACGGGGCTGTGGTCTGTGCTGCGGCCATGGTGGCCAAACCAAATGCAAGTCCGGCGAGTGCAAATAAACGCGCAAATAAACGCATGAATAGCTCCTGGGAATAAAGTCGTTCAATTGCCACGGTGAATTCTAGGTCACGGAGAATTCTAAGCCATTGACGCGCTTCGCCGGAAAAAGCAATGGGACCCATCGTTCGATGGGTCCCATTCCTCTGCATCGTTCTGCAATGTTCTCTTACTTGGCAGCAGCGGTCTTCAGCCCGGCCTGCTCGGCCAGGGCGGCTGCCTTGTCGGTGGCCTCCCAGGTGAACTCTGGCTCGCTGCGGCCGAAGTGGCCATAGGCTGCGGTCTTCTGGTAGATCGGGCGGCGCAGGTTCAGGCTCTCGATAATCCCCTTCGGCGTGAGCGAGAAGTTCTTGCGAACCAACTCGGTCAGCTTGGCCTCGCCAACCTTGCCGGTGCCGAAGGTCTCAACGCGAACGCTGACCGGATCGGCAACGCCAATGGCATAGGCCAATTGAACCTCAGCTCGCTCGGCCAGCCCGGAGGCCACAATGTTCTTGGCGATGTAGCGCGCCATGTAAGCCGCGCTGCGGTCGACCTTCGTCGGATCCTTGCCCGAGAAAGCGCCGCCGCCGTGACGCCCGGCTCCGCCGTAGGTGTCCACAATGATCTTGCGGCCGGTGAGACCCGTGTCGCCCATGGGTCCGCCGATCACAAATCTTCCCGTCGGGTTGATGTGGTACTTGGTATGCTCGTCGAGCCACTTCGACGGCAGCACCGCCTGGATAACGTACTTCAGAATGTCGGCGTGCAATTCCTCGTTCGTCACGCTCTCGGAGTGCTGGCTGCTGATAACCACCGCGTCAATGCGCGAGGGCTTGCCATTCTCGTCGTACTCCACCGTGACCTGGCTCTTGCCGTCGGGGCGGAGGTAGGGCAGCTTGCCGCTCTTGCGGACCGCGGTCAACTGGCGGCAAAGCTTGTGGGCCAGCGAAATGGCAGCAGGCATCAGCTCGGGGGTTTCGTTGGAGGCGTAGCCGAACATCATGCCCTGATCGCCGGCGCCGCCGGTGTCAACGCCCTGCGCAATATCGCCGGACTGCTTATTGATGGTGGAGATGACGGCGCAGGTGTTGGAGTCGAAGCCGTAGAGGGCGTTGTCATAGCCGATGGAGGCGACGACACCGCGGACAAGGCTCTGGAAATCGACGTAAGCCTTGGTGGTGATTTCGCCGGCAATGACCACCAGGCCCGTGGCCGTAAGTGTTTCGGCGGCTACGCGGCTGTAGGGGTCCTGCTCCAGGCATGCGTCAAGGATGGCGTCAGAGACCTGGTCGGCTATCTTGTCCGGATGGCCTTCAGTTACTGACTCGGAGGTAAACAAGAAACGGTCGCTCAACTTCAGACTCCTGCCCATTGAAGGGATTCAATTTGGTGGCCTGCCGTTTTGGTTGGCCGGCGTTGGATGGGCCGCTCCAGAGCGCAAAAACATCCAGCTCAGAATGGCCGTTCGCCAGCATCGCTGGCGCACCTGCACTGGCAGACCAAAGCCTGACTGTGCATCTATATGTTAATCGCGGTGGGGGCGGCAGGGCAAAGACAAGCAGTGAACGGTTGGCATTTCACATTCAAGGGGGTTCCACGGTGCTTGAACCGCAACTCCGGTCAAGCCTCTCTGATCAGAGCCCGACCCGGACCAGGATGCGCGCAATCATTGAGTGCGTCGAAGATATTGCAGAGTGAAAAGCGCCGTGCGTACCATGAACCGGCAGCAACGTGCTCCACCAGCCGGCTCGCACGCCGTAGTAGCGCACAGTGAGGTAGCCACCGGCGGCGACCGCAATCAGCAGAAGAATGGCGCCGATCCAGCGCAAGCGAACTTCAACGGCATCGTGCCGCTGGATCCGTGCTTTGCCCACATTGGATGCAAAGGCCGCCCAACCGCGGTCGTCATCCTTCATCTGGCCGGAGGTGTCGTAGGCTTTGAGGTAGCGATCAATCCAGTCCTGCTGGTCGAGGCCAAGAGCAGTCGCGTACCCGCGCACAATGCCCTTGCTGAGAATCCCGCCGGGAAGCAGACGGAACCTCTCCTCTTCCAGCGCAACAAGGTAGCGCTGGCTGATTTTGGTGACCGCGGTAATGTCTTCCAGCGCAACGCCGCGGGCTAGCCGCTCCATGCGCAGGTCTTCGCCAAAGTTGCCCATTGGTGATCGTTACCGGTCAAGGGCCAAAACAAATTACCCCCTCCACAATAAACCAGGTTTCAATTTCAGTCAAAGTGAGTTGTCTCTTCATCCTTTATTTTCATCAAGATGAGTCTTAGTGGTAAATAGGGCCCGGGCCGCCCGGAAGCTGCCTCGCCGGGGACTCTTGGGAGCGGTGGTTTACGCCTGTGGCAGGACCTGGCCCGTGCGTCCGGCAGGCGGAAGTGTAGCCATGAGTAACCCCTTGCGTCCCGCTCATCCGTACTCGCCCAGGCTGTTACCCTGAAGACCGGGGCGTTCGTGCAGATTTGCCCTTCGCTAGTAGACTGGAACCAGGATCGAGAATGAACAAGCTCATCTTCGCCAATCTGATTCACCGTCCGCTGCGCTCCATCATCAGCGTGTTGGCAGTCGCCATTGAAGTGGTCATGATTCTCTCCATCGTCGCCATCTTCATGGGCATGTTGAACGACCAGAAGCAGCGCACCAACGGCATCGGCGCCGACCTGGTTGTCAGCCCCTCGAATGCCAGCTTCATGAACGGCATGAGCGGTGCGGCCATGTCGGCCAAGCTGGCTCCGTTCCTCGCCACATTGCCTCATGTGGCCGTGGCTGCACCTGTCATTCAGAACTTCTCCATGGGCGACTCGCTCGAGATTCTCTACGGCATCGACTACAAGACCTTCAACGCCCTCAAGCCCTTCAAATGGATCGCCGGCGGTCCGTTTCAAGGACCCGATGACGTCATTGTCGACAATATTTGGGCAAAGACGGGCAACGGCCATCACGTGGGCGAAACCGTCACCATCCAGACCCTGCACCACGACTTCAAAATCTGTGGCATTGTCGAAAGCGGCAAGGGCGGCCGCCGCATTGTGCCCATCGAAACCCTGGCAGCGCTGCTGGGCACGGACGGCAAGGCCTCGGTCATCTATCTCAAGATCGACGACCCGGCCAACGAGGACGTCGTCCGCCAGAAGATCAAATCCACACCGGGTCTCGATGGCTACCGCGTCCAGTCGATGGAAGACCTCATCTCCATGTACACGCCGGCCCGTTTTCCCGGCTTTGAAACCGCGCTCAAAGTCGTCATCACCCTGGCGGTCGTCGTCGGCTTCCTAGTGATCTTTCAGACCATGTATACGGCGGTTCTTGAGCGCACCCGCGAAATCGGCATTCTCAAGTCGATGGGCGCCTCCAAGATGACGGTCGTCGGAGTTGTGTTGCGCGAGTGTGCGGTGCTTGCCGTCGTCGGCGTGATGGTGGGCGTTGTTGCCACTTACGCGGTCCGGTTTCTCCTCAGCGTGCGTTTCCCCGGCTTCGCTTTTGAGCTGACCGGCGCATGGATCGTCAACGGAGCCCTGATTGCATTTGCGGGAGCGCTTTGCGGCGCGCTTTACCCGGCTTGGATGGCTGCCCGCAGGGATCCCATCGAAGCACTGGCCTACGAGTAAGGCGATCAGACCCAAATTATTGCTGCACGGTCCGCACATACAAACCGGTGCGCCGGGAATTCCCACGTCACGGAGAATCCGCACGATTTTCCACAACAAAAGGCAGGCCTTTTCGTCACGATTTACAGAACTATAACAGTTCCTTGACAAACTACTCATCCCAAGCTGATCTTATGGCACTAATCACAATGCAACCCGCTCATACAAAGGCGAAATTTCCCACATCACGGATTGAGATTCTTCGTTTCCATCTTGAAAGTTCATACGCTTTATGCACTACCTCAAGGGCAATATAAGTTCTTTTGAGACAACGCATTTACGTGGTAATATGAAGCCACTTCAGGGTTCCCAAACCCCTTTCAGGAGAGCCAAAAAAATGAAGAAGTTGCAAAGTCTCTGTCCCCTGCGGTGTTTCGCCGTGCTAGCCTTGGCGGCAATCTTCCTTACCACGGCAGGCGTCATCGCGAAAGCCCAGACGTCCGGCGCGGGATCCATCAACGGAACCGTGACCGACACAGCCCAGGCCGCCATTCCCGGCGCATCGGTGACCGTGATCAATACTGACACCGGCATCACGCACGATTACACGACCAACTCCACCGGCCTCTACACGGCGCCGTTCCTGTTGCCGGGGCACTATAAGGTCAATGCAACTGCGCCAAATTTTGGCAAGGTTGAGATCAGCAATATTGCCCTGATTGTCGGCCAGACGCTGACCGTTGACCTCACGCTCAAAGTAAGTACCTCCAGTACAACTGTCGAGGTCCAGGCAACCCCGGAGATGCTGGACATTCAAAAGACCGAAGTTTCCCAGACCATGGATCAGCAGATGGTCCAGAACCTGCCGGTCAACGCCCGCAACTGGTCGAGCTTTGTGCTTTTGACCCCCGCCGTAACCCAGGACGGCAGCTCGGGCCTGATCAGCTTCCACGGCATCAGCGGCCTCTACAACCAGAACTACGTGGACGGCGCCAACAACAATCAGATGCTGTTTTCCGAGGCGCGCGGCCGGTCTTCAGGCGCGCCTTACGTTTACTCGGTGGATTCGATCAAGGAGTTCCAGGCCGAGACCTCGAACTACTCGGTGGAGTTTGGCCAGGCGGCTGGCGGGCAGGTGAACGCCATCACCAAGAGCGGTACCAGCATTCTGCATGGCGACCTGTTCTACTACCTGCGCTATCCGGATCTGAACGCCCTCGACCCGTACAGCAAGTGGAATGCGCTCTATGGCAGCGCATCCAGCACTCCGCTGCTGGCGAAAACGCTGCTGACGCAGCCCATTCACCAGCAGAACCAGTTCGGCGGCTCGGTTGGCGGACCGCTGGTCAGGGACAAGCTCTTCTACTTCTTCACCTATGACGGCTTCCGCAAGGTGGGCCGCGCACTCTACTACAACACCAACACCATCACGCTCACGCCTACGACCGAGAACAACGGCGGCACAATCGTTTCGCCGACGCAGTGCCCGGCGACCATCACCACTACCATGTGCACGGCAGGCATCCAGTTCCTGATCAACGTGGGTCAGGCAGCGCCATCGCGTTACGCTAAGCAGGATCTGTTCTTCCCGCGTCTGGATTACCACATCAACTCGAAGAACGACGCGTTCATCGACTTTAACTTCGCCAACTTCAACTCGACCAACGGCTATACTTCGTCCCCGACGATCTCCAATGGCTCGCCGACGGCCAATGCTACCACCTACTATCACGAGCGCTTCCTGGTGGGCGGCCTGACTACAACCATCAACAGCAGCATGGTCAATCAGGTTCATGGCCAGTGGGGCCGCGACCTTGAGACGGCCGGCGCCAACGATGCCGGCCCCTCGGTCGCCGTGGGCGTGCTCACCTTCGGCCTGCCCAACGCACTTCCCCGTATCGCCGAGCCCGATGAGCATCGCATTCAGGGTACGGATGTCTTCAGCTGGGCAAAGGGCCGTCACACGCTCAAGTTCGGTGGCGACATCAACAACGTCCACGAGGTGATGATCAACCTCTTCCAGGGCGGCGGTATCTACGGTTACAGCGACACCAGCAACGCCACCCAGTTCGCCGACTGGATCTCGGATGCCTTCCAGGGCCAGGGCGGCAATACCGATCCATACGCGGGCTATCACTACAACTCCTTCGTGCAGACCGTCGACCAGTTGAATACCGCTGCTGGTACGCAGGGTAAAGACGACTTCTACATGAACATGTACGACGTCTTCGCGCAGGATTCCTGGGCCGTGAACCGCAAGCTGACCGTCAACGTCGGGGCGCGCTACGACATCCAGATCACGCCGCCTCCGGGCAAGATCAACACCAACTACTCGCCGATCTCGAATCTCTATACCCAGACCATCAAAAACGTTGCAAACCGCGTGACGCCGCGCATCGGCTTCTCCTACAACATGATGCCTGGCACAGTGATTCGTGGCGGATACGGCATCTACACCGCGCTGAACCAGGGATCCACCTACTACGCCATGCGCGTAGAAAACGGCGTGGTTCAGGTCAACTACAACTACTCGGGTTGCAGTTCGAGTGTCGGAGCAGTAGCCAATTCGAAGTGCCCGACAGTGCCGACCGCGGTTGAGCAATATCCCAACGTGCCTTTCCTGGCCACGGGTCCCTCAATCGGCACGGCTCTCGTTCCGTCGGGAGGCACGGTCCCCGCAGTAAAGGGCCCCAGCAACCTGGGTACGCAGAGCTTCCACGGTCTCGATCCGAACTTCGTGCCGCCTTACTCGCACGAAATGGATCTGTCGCTCGAGCAGTTGCTTCCGGGCAAGTTCTCGCTGAGCATCGGCTACATCGGCACCCGCGGCATGCGCTTGCCGGTCTTCATCGACTCGCAGTTGGTCGGCCAGAAGCCGAGCGGCATCAAGACCTACAACGTTCTCGACGCGAATGGCAACCTGGTCAAGCAGATGACCGTTCCTGTCTACCTGCCCACCGACCGTCGTTACCTGAATGGCGCGACGCAGAACGCCAGCACGCAGCTCGCTTCCTTTAACACCGGCTTCAGCGTGGCCAACACCTGGTACAACGCCATGGCAGTCACCGTCCGCAGGCCCCTTGCCAATGGCCTGGAGTTCGTAGGCAACTACACCTGGGCGCGCGCCACCGACACCGGTCAGGTCGCCGGCACCTTCGGTACCTTCTACGGCGGTGATGTTCCGCTGGATCCGAACAACGTCAGGGGTGAGAATGGTCCTTCGGACACTGATGTTCGCAACCGCTTTACCCTGACCTTCGTTTATCAACCCACCTTCAGCATTGGGAACAACCTGGCGCGCTCTTTGGTCGATGGCTGGATCTTCTCCGGCAGCGAGATCGCTTCCAGCGGCCAGCCCGTGTCTCTGGGCCTTTCCGGTTCCAGCATCTACTCCGGCTCCACCTCGGCCACCAGCTATGCAGATGACGGCGGCATTTATGGCGGCGCCATGAGCTCCAGTACGGGTGGGGCCACAAATGGTCGTCCTCCCTACATCGGACGCAACAGCATTCCCATGCCGGGGTGGAACAACGCCGACCTTCGCCTGGCGCGCACGTTCCCCATCCACGAAAGCATGTCTCTCGATCTGAGCGTCGACGCGTTCAACTTCCTGAACCAGACCATCGTTCAGGGCGTGAACACCAGCTATGGCAACTGGGCGGCAGCCGGCACCAATGTCACGTTGCCCTCCAATGCCAAGGTGGCCTGCTCGGGTACCGGTGCTGCACCTTCCGGTTCCACGCTGCAGGGTTGCTTCAGCCCCTACTCGGGCACAGGTGCTACAGCCTTCAACCAGAAGAGCACCACCAACAGCAGTCTCTATGGCCCGCGCCAGCTGCAGGTTGCGGCCAAGTTCACCTTCTAAACGAAGCACGAACCAAATCCAAAGCGCGGCNNGCTTTTGTTTTCGCTTCGAAACCAACCCGCCTCCGCCCCATCGGCGATACTGTTTAGTTGCATGGCCGCGACCAAAAGAGCGGCGAGGTTCGAACGTGAAATCCGAAACAATGAATTTGGTTACGATTGAGATAATTCGTGCCGCCGCACTGCGCATTGCCAACATCGCCGTGAAAACGCCTTTGGTGCGCGCGCAGTTTCCCGGCCTGTCGGGATACGGAACTGCCAAAGAAATCCGCCTCAAGGCCGAGANNTTACCTATTCCAGCGGCAACCATGCCCAGGCCGTGGCCTATGCGGCGCGCGAGGTCGGTGCGAGAGCCGTCATCGTTATGCCGTCGAATGCACCTGCCATCAAGCGCGCAGCCACCCTGTCCTTCGGAGCCGAAGTAGTCGACGTAGGCGTAGCCTCAAGCGAGCGCCT
>PKXI01000465.1 GCA_003133425.1 Acidobacteriaceae bacterium | reverse complement strand
TGGTGTAGAAGATGAGTCAAGGTCTTCCGCCGTGACGGACCGCGGCGGAAGACCTGGGAAGCCGCACCCTTCACCACATCCATCAAAGCGCCAGCGACAGCACCGAGTACGATCGCGCCGGCAGCTTCAACGACATATTGGAGCCAACCTTCGGGTTCTCCAGTGTCTGCGGAACCACACGTTTCGGATCAGCAAAAGTGTTCCCCGCCTTCAGGTCGTTTCCGGTGATTGTCTCGAATGCGATTACCTTGCTTGGCGTCAGGTCGTGCCATGCGATCTCCAGTTCCTGCGCTTTTTCAAGATCGCGGTTCATGATGAAAAGGGTCGCCGTGTTCTTATCCTTATCGTGAGTTGCCACCACGTCCAGGTAAGGCACGTCTCCGAATCCCGGAGCCGCCAGGCCGATGGCCTCAATCGGTTTGCCCAGCGTGGCGACTTCATAGCTCGGACCCTCAGGTGCAATGCTCAGGGCACGCCCATGGGCATACTTGAGCGCCCACACATACGGGTAGTAGATGGTGTGCCGCAGGATGCCATCTTCATTGGTCGTGATAGGCGCAATCACATTGACGAGTTGCGCAAGGCAGGCGACCTTCACGCGATCGGAGTGCCGGATCAAGGAATTGGCGAGCCCACCAACCAGAATTGCGTCTTCCAGGTTGTAGGGTTCCTCCAGAAGATGCGGAGCCGCCTTTCCGTGCCCATTCGAAAATTCGCCGTCGCGGGCGCGATACCACACGTTCCACTCATCGAACGAAAGGAACAACTGTTTGCCGGAGCGCTTCTGTGCGCGAACGCTGTCGCACACGGCCATAATTTCCTCGATCTGGCGATCCATGGCCAGGTTCATGGCCATGTACTTCGAGCTGTCGTTGCTGTTCTCTTCAGTATTACCCCAATAGTGGTGCAGCGAGATGCCATCCACCACGTCGTAGCACTCTTCCAGCACGGTGCGATCCCACTCGATATACGTTGGCATGAATGGCCCGGCGGAGCCGCACGCAATCAGCTTGATCGACGGATCGAGCACGCGCATCTGGCTGGCGGCGTCGGTGGCTTTGATTCCATATTCGCGGGCCGGCATGTGACCAATCTGCCACGGCCCGTCCATCTCATTGCCCACGCACCAGTACTTCACGTTGTGCGGCTGCTCATATCCGTGCGAGCGCCGCAGATTGCTCCACTTGGTGCCCCCGGCCACGTTGCAATACTCCACCAGGGCGGCCGCGTCTTCGGCTGACCCTGTGCCGAAGTTGAGCCCGAACAACGGCTCTGTGCCCACCTGGCGCGCCCATGTGATGAACTCGTTAGTGCCGAACTGGTTGGTCTCCAGCGTATTCCACGCACGGTCCAGAACCGTCGGCCGATCCTTCTTCGGACCCACTCCGTCCAGCCAGTGATAGCCGGAGACAAAGTTTCCTCCGGGATAGCGGACGATGGGCACGCCCATGTCGTGAATTTCCTTCATCACGTCGGTGCGGAATCCATTGCTGTCAGCGAACTTCGACTTGGGATCGTAGATGCCTTCGTAGATCGCGCGTCCCAGGTGCTCCAGAAACGAGCCAAAGAGAATTGGGCTTATTGGCGCAATCTGCCGGCTGGAATCGATAACTATGCGCGTCGAGCGCGGAGCGCTTTGAGCCAAACTGAATCTGCCCAATGCGGAACTCGCAGCCAGCGCCACGCTGGTCTGACCCGCCTTCTTGAGGAACCGCCTTCTTGAAACTGTGTTCATGAGACATCGCCTTTCTCTATGGGGAACGGTGCGCGGTCGCTCTCTGCGACGGCCACTGAAGCCGCTCGGTTGACAGCGTCCGAGTAAACGTTTGCTAGCCACAAAGCATAAGAGCCGCACCCTGCTTTGTCAAAGCATCCATGGGTGCCCCCGAACCAGTTCTCTTCAGAGTTCTCCATGTCCGGAGTCCCGGCGAGTCTTCAAGACAGATAACACCGCATCCACCATCGCATGAACGCAGTCCCGCCACCGCACTCTCGCGCCCGGTGTTTAAAACTCAGGCCCGCATCAACGCCTGTTGTGCCGAAATGGTCCGCTGTAGGAAATCAAAGCTGCTTCCGGATTCTCTCGAATTCAATCGGGGTTAAACTTGGATACCAATCAAGTTGTACATCACAGGTAGACTCATCTACGGTACGAGGATCGCCCGAGAATGTGAGGACCGAGCCAGGTGGATTCATTACTTGCCCCAAGTTTCTGGTTGTTCGGCCCATCTTCTCGAATGCGTCGGCCTTTGCCGAGCAATTAAGGAAGCGAAGCATGGACACTGCATTGGCAATGGTAAATGCGAACACCTCCGACAACATCGGTGTTATCACGCTCAACAATCCACTGAAGCGCAACGCTCTCAGCACGGAACTCATCAATGACCTTTGCGCTGCTCTTGAGGAAATGCGGCAACAAGAGGTTCGAGTTGTCATCTTGAGAGCGCCTGCGGGTTCAAAGGTGTTTTCTTCGGGCCACGATGTTCGCGAGTTGCCGACCAATGGACGCGACCCCATGACCTACAACGATCCTCTGGCGCGTCATCAGGACCATCGAGCTTTTCCCTGTGCCCGTGATTGCCATGATAGAGGGAAGTGTGTGGGGCGGAGCCTGTGAACTCGTCATGAGTTGCGACCTGATCGTCTCTGCAGACGACAGCACATTCGCCATTACGCCTGCGAAACTTGGAATGCCCTACTGACCTGTACCTGCGACCTATTTTGTAACGTTTCACCATACCGGCCTGATTCTTCAGGGCGGTATGGTTCTCTGCGGAAAAAAGTGTAAAGATCATTATCTGCGAAGACTAGTTATCTTATACCTTGAATATTGTAAAGTTTAGAGTCCTCAACAGGGATCGGTAAAACCCTGGCCTTGAGGCGACGGATCAGAAAAACCTAATTGGCCTAGGCTTCCTTAGGCAGCAGCCTTGCTTTATTTGTCTGCTGGCACAACCGCGGCTGAATAGTTGTTAGCAAATCACAACTTTCTGAACCACAGCTATGATCTTCAATGCTTTCAATCTTCAATCGGCTGCATGGCCGATCAATCCGGCTTACAGCCGAAACCCGAAGCCACCGCCTGTTACGCGGTGGAGAATTCACGAGGCGCAGTCAGTTCAATGGACGCACTCAAGAACTGCATCGCGACGTTCATCATGGAGAGTGGGGAGCGTTATTGTCTGCTGTGCGATAGAGCAACAGGAATGCCTCTGTTCTATCCCAACTTGTACGTCACCACCCAGATCAGAAACAACTCACTGTCTGTATCGGCTCACTGCTGTCCGGCTACAAGT
>PKXI01000040.1 GCA_003133425.1 Acidobacteriaceae bacterium | reverse complement strand
ACAAAGTTAATAACAGGCTCTAAGACGGAGCACTCAAGAAAGATGCAAGTCTTGCCGGGGAAGCATGCGGTTTCCGATGGTTTGAATGGCGTTGTCGGTCTCAAGAAAAAACAGCCAGGAGCTATTCTGCGCGACCACTCCCTCGAGTTCATGCTCGCTCAAGACCATGCACGCCGTTGAGAGCGCGTCCGATTCAGCCCCGATATCGGCAATAGCCCAGGCACGATTCTGTCGCAAGGCGGCCTGCCCTGTCCGCGGATCGAAAATATGGTTTCCCTTCACCGCCAGTCCCGAACCGCTCAGTGAAGTGTGCGCCAAGAAGAATCGGTTGGGTGCATCATCGTCTCCGAGGCCACAGGACCAGCCGGACGTTTGCTTAGGCGGATCGCCCGCCAGAATGCTGCTGCCACCCGCAACGAGAAGGAACGAAGGGCACTCCCAGCTGCGCAGCAACTCAGCCATCCGGTCCAGTGCAAATCCTTTGCCAATGGCGCCAAGATCAAATCGGAGCCGCCCACTCTCGCAAACAATAGAAAGCTCCCCTCGTAATAAACTCCACTGGGGAAAAGAAGCTTCCGATTGCAAAGCGACAGCCGCCACAGAGAACGCACCGTTGGTTGCCGACTCCATCCTCTTTGCGATTTCAAGGCAAGCAAAGGCTGGTTCACTCAAGCGCAATTTTTCACCAGGCTCAAGTTGCGCGACCTGCGCGATGTCGCTGCTGGCGCGAAAACGGCTCAAATGCGATTCCAGCCGATCCAGGAGATCGAGCGCGGCCTGAGCAGCCTGCGCGGCATAGGATCTCTCTTCGTCGGCAATACGCACCTCAAAGTGTGTGGCCATTGCGTGATGGTTGAATTGGTAGATTTCAGCCATATCTTTTATTTCGGGGCAGGCGACCACAAAAGGAAAAACACACCGGGGCGGGCGCCGAAAACATCCGGGTGAAAGGCTTGCAATTGATTTTCGTATTGGCCCGCGGCTTCACTAGAGGTGATGTAGAAATCTGCACCTGGCGGTTGCTGACCGGGCTGCCAGAATCCCACTTGAGAAAAGTGCCGCAGGTACCAGGGTAACGGCCATGGATCGGCTGCAATGACGGCGATGCGTGGCGATTTGATCGCTTGCTGCTGGGCCACCTCTGATATCAGAGGTGGCAGTCCGAGCAAATCTTCTGAGGTATGCGCATATGCATACGGATTGGTTTCCTCTGCGGGATGGACAAAGACGCGCTGCCGCGTATCGTGTGCGATCAGAGCGGCGGTCAAAACTCCCGCAAGGACGCAGAAAGCAGGCATGGCAATGCGGAGTGAGGGATATCTCGCTGGCAAGCGCCAGAGCGATTCGATCGCCAGGCCCGCGAAAAGAGAGATTGGCAGCCAAAAGTTGAGGGCGAGCCACGGTGTTTTGTACGGAATGAGACTGTAGAGTACGAAGAGGAAGAGAGCGTAGAAACACAGAAACCCATACGGGGAACGCCCGCGTTTTATCGCGGATTGAAAGAAACCGGTGCAACCAAGGGCGACGATCAATCCGCCGGACCAACTACCAATAAGTAGTTGACCGTAATACAAAAATGGCTTCTCATGGCCTTCTCCACCTGCTCGAGCATAGAGATTGGGCACTGCATGCAACAACGCTGGAAGGGCTTTCAAATTGGCGCCGAACCATGTGTACAGAACCGCGCTCAGCAGCAGAAACACTACGGCTGCGGCCAGCACTGCTTTCGGCTGCCACCAACTAGGAAGAGATATTCCGCGCAGGTTCCAGAGCCAGAAGACGACTGCGGCGACCGCCAGCGCGACGAAGTGAAGAACGGCAGTCTCCTTGCTTGAGAGCATCAGCGCGGCGCAGGCTCCGGCTAGGACGGCTTGCACGGTGGAGTGCCTTTTGGATGCGCTCCAACCGGTCAGGATCAATCCAAGCGTGGCAGCAACAAAAATGGACTCATGAATGAAATATCGGTCGTAGTAAACCGGCAGGGGAGCGAAGGCAAACAGGAGTGCTGCAAGAAGGCACGGCACGAAACCGAATAACTCAACAGCCGCGCCAAAAAGCAGAATCGTGACCGTCCCGGCAAGCACGGTTGTGAGGCGAAGCTCAGATTCCGTGAGGTCGGAGAATTTTCTCACACCCTGCATTCTGGCCAGAGGCACCGCAAGCGCTGCCAGGGCGGGGCCATGGCGGTCCTGCGGATCGTATGCGAAAGATTCGCCGGCCAGCAATTGTCCCACGATGTACGCGTTGACAGCTTCATCCGTGTGCATGGGCCGCGCGCCCAACTGCGGCAAACGGAGCAGCAGCCCGAGTAGAGCGATAAGAAGGAAAGCCGCCCAGCGAATCCAAACAGGTGGCCTCAAGCCGCAGGCTTGCCCCACACCTCAACCTCGATGTAGTGGTTCAATTTGTTCGAAGTGTTTCCGTTGCTGTAGAGGCGAACGTAGCGCCCCTTCACTCCCTTGGCATCGATCAGCTTGCCTTGATACGTTTCGATGTAATTGAAATCCTTGCCCGCGCCAAGTCCAAGCTCGTTGTGAAAATCATTGTTGAAGATGGTGGTGACACCAGTGCGGAACGTCGGGTCATCAGAGACCTGGGCAACAACATCGTGATACACGCGTGCCTGGGAATGAAAGTGCCAGAGAAGCACGGCGTAGATGTTCGCTCTCTTCGCCAGGTCAATCTGGACCCATTGTTTGCCTGGGCCGAGTTCCACCCATGACCCTTCGTTACCGTCTTTGTCGCCGTCAACGATCATGTCGAGCGTGCCAACGTCGGGATCATTGTCGCTGGCGGTGACCTTCTTGCTCCTCGCCAGGTTGATCGTGCCTTCAGGCACCATGAAATCAGGCCGCTTGCCTTTCATGGGTGGCTCAAGATTGCCCACATTGAGGGGCACAGGCGTACCGACAAAAAGAGGCGGAGGTAATTTGGTCTTCAAAACCACCTGGTTCTGTGCAAATGCGCCAGCGGCGACAAGCAGCAACGTTATTACGGGAAAGATTCTGAAAAGCAATTTCATCATGATCTCAAGCTCTCACTTCCTCGGGGGTGATGGCAACTCTCGTTTGCGCGGCAACGGCTTCGTTCGCTTTATGAATGGAGTATTCACTGCTGAACGCTTCATCGCCCGGACAATTCAGTTTTGCTGAACCGCGGATGGCGTTGAAGAAATTTTCCAGGTGTGGCTGATGCGGCGGTTTGTTGAAGAACACTGGAATTTCGTATTCCGCCAATTGCGCTGTTTCACGCACGTCCACTTTGGCGGCGTCGTCTCCTGACGAAGGCTTGGCGCGCACGTAGCCTTTCTGGGCAAGATCGTCCCACGAAACGGCGGTGGCTCGCGCTTCGCGGTAAATCGCGCAAAGGGACGGATCTTCCGACATCTTGATAGTGCCGTCGTCGCCCATGAACATTTCATAATATCCACCGCCGGCGCTGGTCGTTGTCTGCACCTGGTAGGTGGCGCGCGCCACACCCTTCTCCATCGGATACTCGTAAATCACGATTGCGTTGTCGTACCAGTCGTGGTTCTGGTAGTAATCCAGTCCGCCGCTGCCGATGACAGACTTTGGTGTACCCAGCCACCAGTTGAAAATGTCGATCTGATGCGCACCGAGATCGGACAACGGGCCGCCGCCGAGTCCCTTGTACCACCGCCAATTGCGGAACTGGTGCATGTCTTTATAGCCGTATTTGGCGAGCATGCTTGCCGGCATCTCATATTTCTTGGGCCAGCCGAAATCTTCTTTGACCGCTCGGTTCCATTGCCCTTGCGCCGCGGTCAGGCGGCCGCAAAACTGGGCCTCGTGCAGCAACCGGTTCAAGGTGAAAAGGTAGCGCGGGTTGCTGCGCCGNNGCGCGCTCCGTCGATCGTGTTGCTCATCATCTTTTCGCAGTACACATGCAAGCCAGCCTTTAGGCACGTGTTGGTCATCGGAGCGTGGCAGAAGTCCGGTGTTGCGATCACGACTGCCTGCAGGTCTTTTTCCTTGGCGAGCAGGTCTTCATAATTTTCGTAGGTGCGAACCTGGTTGCCGATCTTGCCGAGATACCGCGAACCTTCGTTGAGGTGGTAATCCCAGATGTCGCATAGAGCAACAAGTTTGACGCCCTCAATATTCAGCAGGGATTCGAGTAGCACCTTGCCTTCTTCGCCATAGCCGATGAGCGCGATGTTAATGGTGCTCAGTAACGATTTGCCGCCGACCGCCGTTTTTGCTGCGGAATCGGACTTGCACGCGTCTAGTAACAACCCGGCGCCAGCAACAGCCGTGGCGCCTATAAAATCACGACGATTCAGATCTACCATTTCTTGAGCACCGCAAATCTATTGTGTTCGGCCAGAAGGAAAGCCGCCGCTACAAGGCCTATATGGATACCCAGCCAGGCTACGCCGTCGTTCTGGTCGATCAGGACCAGCCCGACAGTGAGGGCGATGAAAAGAGCTGCCTGCGCCATCAGCGACAGGCGCGTACCGAGCCCAAGGATGAGCATGATCCCGGTGAGGATGAAAGCGGGGCCAAGCATGCGGTCGAACGCGGTCAGAACGAATTTCGGAAACAGCGGTTCCTGGGCAAATTTATCGCGGAGAGCGACAGGGATGCCCGCGTAGTTGGCCAACGCGTAAGACTTGACGTTGACGTTGACCAACACTCCGCTGGGATCGGGTTGGCCCGTAGTGGGATCGACGAGTGGCATGGCTACGGAGTGATAAGCGCCAAACTTTTCAATACCCACAAACAAGGCACGCACGCCAAGCCAAAGACGCAACGCTAGAAAAGCGAACGTATAGTCCCAGCAAACATTCCGGCACAGTGCCGGTTTTGCTTCAGTCGAATCAGTCATGTTTTCCTGTTCCGTGCCAGGTTGCAATGCAGGTCTTTAGTCAAGTTTACGCTGTCGGCGGCGGGATAACCGGTCGCCGCCGACTGCGGACTAAAAGCGCTTAGCTCATCTTCCAGGGGCCACGATATTCGCGGGTTAGGCGCTTGCTGGCTTCAGGGTCGCCGATGATCTTTTCTTCCTTCACGTCCCAGTGGATCTTTCTTCCCTCGAGCATCGAAATAAGGCAAAGATGCCCAGGGATGGCCGAGTGGTGTCCAACTTCTACTGGAGTAATAGTGGCTTCACGCGATTTGATGCAGTCCAGGAAGTTCTGCTGGTGATTGGTAGAGGAGTAAAGCTTCACCTTGCGCAGTTCGCGGGAAAGATTCTTTCCCTGCTTCCAGGCGGGATTCGAGGATTCAAACTTGCCTCGATCTACCCACACCCAGCCTTCCGTGCCAATCCACTTTGTGCCCATCTTAATGTCGGGATAGCCACCCGCGATCGTCATGGTAACGTTTCGCGGATACTTAAGCTCAAAGCGGTACTTCGGCGACGTGTTATAGATCGCTTTGGCGGGCGGCAGGTCGCCGCTGCCTTCCACCTCATACGGGCCGGAGTTGTCGAAGTCCAGGCCCCAGTGCGCGATGTCGCAATGGTGGCCGATCCAGTCTATCAACTGCCCGCCGCCGGTGTTGTAGTTCCAGCGCCAGCCCATGTGTGATCGCGCCTTTATGTAAGGCTCCATCGTCGACGGGCCGATCCATGTTTCATAATCCAATTGAGGAGGCGGATCGGTGGCCAGCAAGTCCCAGGCCTTCGTACCCGGCACAACCTCAGTCAGGCTGTCTACGGTTACGCCATTTGCGGCCAGTTTGGTCAGCGCTTCCTTTCCCACGCCGCCAAAATCCCCATGGCCGGCAGGCAGACCCACCTCGACGTGAGTCACTGTACCGATTAGTCCATTTCGAACAATCTCTGCGGCCTTGTGAAACGTCGGTTCCGAGCGCTGCCATGAACCCATCTGCCAGATAATGCCGTTCTCCTTCACCGCACGCACAATCGACTGCTGTTCCGCGATGGTGTGTGCGAGCGGCTTCTCGCAGTAGATGTCCTTCTTTCGACGCGCGGCTTCGGTCGCGACGATCTCATGCCAATGATCAGGCACGGCGATCATGACGGCGTCGATGTCATCACGGGCAAGCAACTCCCGGTAGTCGTGGTAGCCTTTGCAGTCCTCACTCCCGTAGTTGTCGTTGATCATCTTGACTGCGGCCGCCAGATGGTCGTTGTCGATGTCGCAGGCCGCGACCACCTGGCAATCATCCGACGCTAAAAAGCCCTTGGTATTACCCGGGCCCTGCATCCCCATTCCTATGACACCTAGATTGATGCGGTTGTTGGCTGCGGTTCCTGAGCTTTGCGCGGCAAAAGCCGGAAACACTGTCGGCAGAATGGCTGCCGACCCGGCAGCTTTAAGAAAATTGCGGCGATTGAACACACGAAGTTTGTCAGTGCCTTCAGAACTGGACTGTTTAGACATGGTCCATTTAAATACCACTTCGTCCCTTAGCATTGCAACTTAGAGCCTGTTATTACCAGGGCAAACGCATCTTAATTGCGGAGTAGATGTAGCAGGTAGTCATTGTCCCAACCGGCTTTGAGTCTTTTCCCGTGGACACCTCGTTTGGAAGTTTTGTCTTGTTTGAGCAGGTTGAGCGCGATGCGGTTGAGCACAGAGAAGTTCTGGGCGGCATGTCCGGCGCGCTTGCGGTCCAGGTCTTCGCCGAAGCCGACGTCCAGCACCCAATGCAGTTTGTTTTCGATGCCCCAGTGCTGTCGAATGGAGCGATTCAGCCGCACCGCGTCCGGGCTCAGGCTGGTGATGTAGTAGCGGATTTCACGCTCGGTTTTTCCTGTGGCCTTGTGGAATCGTTCGCTCTTGATGCGCACTAAGCCCTGTAAAGACGCCCATTCGCTGGCCTTATCGACTAACGACAGGTCGGCGATTACCGAGCAACTACGTTGCTCGACCCGCCCATGACCGCAGTCGATCTGTTCGTCTATCGCGTCGGCGGCCAGCATCTGAAACGAGTCCTTGATCTCTTCCAGCAAATGGCCCTGATTCTCTTTGACAGCCAGAATGTAGTCGGCACTCTTGGTGACGATCTTCTCGGCGATGGCCCGCTGGCAACCCATTGCGTCGATGGTCACCACCGTTCCACTCAGCTCCAGCGCGTCGAGCAGCTTCGGAATCGCCGTGATTTCGTTGGACTTTTCATCGACGCGGCGTTGGGCCAGAACCAGACAGTTGGTGTTCGCCCAGGCCGAGACCATATGCACGATGGCCTTCTTGTCCGCCCCCTTTTTACTCGGCTCCTGGGCCCCCCGCAGCGTCTTGCCGTCGATGGCCACCACTTCGCCCGCCGTCAGTTTGGCAATCGACGACACCCAGGCTACGAAGCCCTTTTCCAGTTCCTCCGGGTCAAGCGCCGAGAAGACCCTATTGAACGTGTCGTGCGATGGAATACCACTGGGAAGAGTAAGGAAGCTCTTGAACCACGCGTACTTGGAATGAGCGTAATCCTCGATCTCGTTCCAACCGTTGGCCCCGCTCAGGATCGCTGCAATCGAGATCAAAAGTATCTCTTCCAGCAAATGTTCCCGCGTTCGCTCCACCCGCGGATCACGTAAATCTGCAAAGTACTTCAGGGGGG
>PKXI01000041.1 GCA_003133425.1 Acidobacteriaceae bacterium | reverse complement strand
CGAATACCCCACCGATAGCGCGACGCTCCTGAAACTGCTTCGTCAACAAACCGATCTACCCGCTCACGTCCTCCAGAGTTTTGAAAAGAACCTGCACACCCCACTCGGTGCCCGTCTTAGGGGCGTGGAACTGANNGATTCTGCTGAACCCTCGCTCCAGTGAGAGTTCTGTCCGGTTTGACGGTGATACATCCGGAACTCTGCCGTCCCCTCAGAAAAACTATGTCACAAGCCGACTTCTCGATACCGATCAGACTTAAACGAGTGAATTGGCGATTTAGCGTAAATCGAGATTCCTCTCGCAATGATCCGGGCGAGTGACGACACGTACGCTTGGGGGTTGATGCAAAACAGGGCCAACGAACTATGAGAATTATTCGTAGCGCAACGCCTTTACCGGGTCGACGCGCATGGCGCGGCGGGCAGGAATGTACGACGCGGCAAGCGCAACCAGGGAAAGAAGAATCGCGACGCCGGCAAAGGTCAACGGATCCGTGGCGCTGATGCCAAAAAAGAGCGAGGACATGAGGCGGGTGATCGCAAGTGAAGCGCCAATGCCGATTGCTGCTCCGATTGCGGCCATGCGTGCTCCTTCTCCCAATACCAGACGCAGAACATCACTGCGCTGGGCACCGAGCGCCATGCGAACGCCGATCTCCTGGGCGCGTTGAGCAACGAAAAAGGCAACAACTCCGTAAAGGCCAACACCGGCAAGAATAAGAGCAACGCAAGCGAAGAGTCCCACAAGAAGAAGCAGGAAACGGCGATCCGCCAGCCAGCCGCCCATCTCGTCCGCGAAGGTGGAGAATTTGACGGGGGCACTCGGAGCGAGCTCGTGAAAAATACTACGCGCAGCGGAAACAATCTCGCCCGTCGGCGCGGCGCTCCGCATGACGATGGTAGGCGTTGAATTAGAGTTCATTCCGCGCTGGCGGTAATCAACATAGATGATCGGACTCGGTGGCCGGTCCAGGCCGCTCGCTCTGACATCGCCGGCAATGCCAACGATAGTGAGAGGCTTCAAGTTACCGTCCATATTGCCGAATTCGATCACTTGACCGATGGGGTCCTGATTGGGCCAGCGCTTGCGAGCCAAAGATTCACTGATCACGGCAACATTCGGTGAATTCAGATCATCCTGTTCGCCGAACATCCGCCCGCGGATAAGCGGAATGCCCAGCGTACGGAAGTATCCCTCACCCGCGATGGCATACTCAGCGAGCCCAGTTTGTGAGCGATTCTGGGCAATCCGGCCAAATTCATCGAAATTCGCGGGCGGCTTCTGGCCATTGATGATGAGGAAAAGCCCGTCGGCGAGATTGTCGCCGGCCGCGACGGGAACGGCGCCAGCCAAACCAACACTTGCGGTGCTGGGGATGGTGCGGAGGCGGGCCACGATGCCGTCAAGGAGGTGAATTTGCCGCGAAATCGCTGCCTGATCCATGCCTTCCTGCCCTTGCGGAACAGGAAGCGAAAATTCCATCGTCACCAGGTTTTCCTGGCGAAAGCCGGGACTCGTAGAAACGAGCCGCAGGAAGCTGCGACCGAGCAGGCCAGCTCCCACCAGAATGACCAGGGTGGTAGCTATCTCGCCGATGACCAAAAGGCCGCGCAGGCGCTGACTGGCGCTTGAACCCGTGTGGCTGCGGGATCCGGCGCTCAGGGCATCCTGCAGATCGCTCCCGCCGGTGCGCCAAGCAGCGAAGAGCCCGAGCGCAACGGCAACCGCCCCAGTTGTTGCCAGAGCGAAGAGGAGAACCGCAGGGTTGATGGCGATTCCTTCCTGGCGCGGTAGATTCGTGGGAAGAATGGCGGGAAGGAGCCTCACACCGCCAGCGGCCATTAAGATGCCCAATATTCCTGCTGCGACCGAAAGCGCAAACGACTCAGCGAGGAACTGCTGGATCAGACGACCGCGCCCGGCACCGAGGGCCGCACGGATGGCCAATTCTTTGCGGCGGGCGGAGGTACGCGCCACGAGCAATCCGGCGACGTTGGCGCAGGCGACCAGGAGCAAGAGGCCGACGGCTCCCAAAAGGGTGAAGAGAGCGGTCCGCACATCGCCCACGATGGCGTCGGCGAGAGGTACGACGGCTGCGTCACTGAGGTCCACCTGGGTACCGTACTGATGTTGGATGCGATGAGCGATCGCGCTGAGATTCGCGCGGGCCTGGGAGATGGTGACGCCCTCTCGCACACGGCCAATAACCCGCCAGTTGTGAGCTGAGCGGCTGGGAGTTGGCGGGTCGAGTTCGCGTGGAATCCATGCAGCCACATCAGAGGGAAAATCAAAGCTGGGTGGCATTACACCGACTACAGGGTAGGAGCCTCCCTCCAGGTCCAAGTGAAATTTGGAGAGATCCGTAGTGCCACCGAGGTAACGCTGCCAGTACCCATAACTGACGATGATGGCCGGCGCGCCATGCGGGCGCTGCTCGTCCGCTGAAAAGAGGCGACCGCGCAACGGCTGGACGCCAAGCGTCGGGAAAAAGCCGCTGGAAACCCCCGCGATGTTCACGCGAGCCGGTTCGCTGCCCCCGGAAACGGAGGCGACTCCGTAGTCATAGGCGGCTAGGCTCGCGAACGTGTTGTTCTGCGCAAGGAAGTCCTCGAAATTGGACTCGGCCACATTCGGCCGGTGTCCATTGGCCATCTGTTCCCAGACGCGTACAAGCTGCTGGGGATTCGGATAGGGGAGGGGGCGGAGCAGCACCGCGTCGGCCACCGAGAAAATCGAAGTAGACGCGCCGATGCCGAGAGCGAGCGTGAAGATGACGACGACGGCGAAGCCTGGATTCTTTACTACCTGGCGAGCCGCGAAGTTGATATCGCGCAGGAGGTTTTCGAACCACGGAACGCGGTTTCTCATATGGAAGCGCTCCTGTGTCGCAGGCACATTGCCGAACGCGACTCTCGCCAGCCGGTGCGCCTCCTCCTCGCTCAGGCCTTTACTCCTGAGTTCGTCGGCTTCAAGTTCCAGATGCGCCTTGATCTCGTCAGCGAAATCGTCTTTTGTCCGCTTGCGCCTGAACATACCTACGCCTCCCCGCCGCCCAATGCCTCAACTTGGTCCGCGCTTCCGCCCAGAATCAATCCGATTGCCCTGGTCAGCCGTTCCCACTCGCTTGTCTTCTCCACGAGCTGCTCTCGGCCTTTCAGCGTCAACGAGTAAAAGCGGGCCTTGCGGTTGTTCTCGCTCACGCCCCACTTTGCGCTGATCCACTTCCTGTCCTCAAGCCGCTGCAGAGCCAGGTAAAGTGATCCATGATCGACAAAGAAAACCTCTTCCGACTGGCGCTGAATCGAGCGCGCCACTCCCTGGCCATGGCATGGCCCCAGCACAAGCGTTTTCAGAATGAGCAAGTCGAGGGTCCCTTGCAGCAAGGCTATGCGGTCATCGGTGCTCTTTTGGGTAGTCATCCGACCCAAGTGTCGCACTGCTTGGGTCGGATGTCAACACAAGCTCAGAGCCTAAACAAACAGCAGCGGAGTTTTGCTTCCGTATTCGGGATTGCTCGATTCGCGCTAACCTGAAGTTCCAGCGCT
>PKXI01000213.1 GCA_003133425.1 Acidobacteriaceae bacterium | reverse complement strand
GCGATGGGGAGAGTATCGCGAGCGCTGCCCCTCTGCAGCAGAAACGCTTCTGCCCTCTTGTACCCGCTCTCGACGCCGCGAAATGCCGCGACCGAGTCCTGAAGCGCGTAAAACCTGTCAGGCGATTGACTCGCGTGTGCATAACAGGCGGTTCGCTTCAGCGGCTCGAACGCGCTGAAGTCCACATAGTATGCGGGTGAGAACTGCTGAGTATCTTCCCCGTTTGAAACCTCGTAATAGTAAAGGGAGAAGCTCTTGCCCATTTGCAGCCACGCATCGTATGTCAGAGTCGAACACGCGCGATGATCTCGATGATTGTCGAGCGGCCAGTGCGTAAGCACCGCGTCTGGCCGTTGCTGCTCGAGTATCTTTCGATAAGTTTCATAGTGATCCGCATCGACGATTGCGCGACTATTGAGCTGCCCGGCATATAACCTTCGCGATTTTAGAATTTCGCATGCTTTTTGGGCTTCGGCCAGCCTGACCTCAACCGAAGTTGGGGGCCAGTCGCCTTGATTGAGATAGAGAATCGACACGTCATGCCCGTGCGACGTGAGCCTGGCTATCGTTCCACCGCAGCCGTATTCTGGATCGCCAGGGTGTCCGCCACAGACCAGAATTCTGAACTTGCCGACGGATGACTTTTCCGCCGGCTGGATGCCCGGCATTTCCTGTGCCGACGGCATGCCGGTGGCAAGCCCAAAGGCCAGCTTGCTTGAATTTGTCAGCACCGCTCTGCGCGTAATACTCATGCCTATGCCTCTCGATCGGTTGAAAACCCCATAGTACTTGGATTTAGAGACCATTGTGGCCGGCATCGACGTGGAGCATTCAGCTTTCAGCTCGCCGGGTGCCCCAGGTCTCGTTCGCCGCGGCGGCAGACATGGGATCTCGTAGAGGCTTCCGTTCGCGCATCAGTCCAGCAGGATTCGATCTGTACTGTGCAGGCTACTCCGGTCGCGCGATGGATGGGCGCACGACAAAAGCAACCGCATGAGCAGCCGCAGATCTTTCGACTTCGCTGCGCTCCGCTCAAGATGACAGCGGTTTTGGGGGAGTTCGTTCAGGATGACGAAGCTTGTTGGAAGGGGCGTTCCCTCAGGGGCTGAAGCCCGCGTCATTTTTTTGCTCTTACGGCAGAGTGGACGGCAGGGTTCCGCGGCCCACTCATCGCGATGGAGCCGCGATGAATGGGGCACAGCGTTCGATCTTTGCCAACAATCGAAGGGGGCAGAAGCAATGGGTGGGTCACCCGCCACCCGGCAGCTACGTTATGGTTGGGTGACTTTATTCATTTGCAATGTAACAGCGGTCTGCGAGAACAGCCTGCCGTCGATGGATGCGTGAGTCTGCACGGCGATCAGTGTCTTGCACAGGATGATGCCCTCGAAGTGTGAGGTTGTTCCGAGCATNNGTGACGCCGTTACTTTCGAGGAGATTGCCCGCAATCTGGAAGATCCACACCTGGTTCGAGGTGCCGGAGAGGGTGACATCTGTCTGCATACTCACACCTGTGCCCCATTTGTAGAGGCCGGGAGCGAGTGTCATTCCTCCAATGTCCCCCCTGCGGAGTTCGGTGAAATCAGGGTTTGACCGTCCGGCGGCATCCGTGTACGCGGTTTTCATGTCGAGGACAGCCGCAGTCAATTTGGTTGGGTTCTTGATGTTGCATGGCGCGGGGCCAGCAGTAGTTACGGATAAGACCAATCCCTTGACTTCAGTACAGGTGAGGAGGTCGGCAGCCCCGGTGATTGGGCTCGTCCCAACGTCTCCAGTGACCGCTGAAGTCGGTACATCGGTAATGCCAGCTTCTGTGAGGATCACAAAATCGCCAGCCGTGCGTAGGTTCACGGGCGCTGGCCCTGGTCCTGCTGCGAACGCGCTTCCCGCCACGGCGAGGAGAGCGATTCCTGCGAAATACTTGTTTTTGATCATGCTTAAGAGGGCGGGTGAATGCTTACGACTCGCGCTGGGCAATGTAGCTCACTTAGCTTCGAATTGTGACGCGTGCGCAGCGCATGCCTCGCCTATGCCCAAGAAGGGCTCAATCTCAACGGTGCCCGCGCCGCCGCTCGCGAAGTGCCGGAAGCTCGACCACGGACATTGCTCAGGCGCGTTTACGAGGCGGCGTTATCCTTCTTCGGCTTCGCGGAGTTTGGCGATTACGGTGAAGTCTTCGAGGGTGGTAGTGTCGCCCTTGATTTCGCCGTGGGTGGCTAGCTCGCGGAGCAGGCGGCGCATGATTTTGCCGCTGCGGGTTTTGGGCAGGGCTTCGGTGAATCGAATATCGTCCGGGCGGGCGAGGGAACCGATCTCCTTCGAGACCCACTTGCGCAGCTCGTCTTTCAATTCCTCGCTGGGCGGGTAGCCGCTTTCGAGCGAAACGAAGGCGGAGATGGCCTGGCCCTTGAGCTCGTCGGGGCGGCCGACGACTGCTGCTTCGGCAACCTTGGGATGCGCCACCAGCGCCGATTCCACTTCCATGGTGCCCAGGCGGTGGCCGCTTACGTTGATCACGTCGTCGACGCGGCCCATGAGCCAGAAGTAGCCGTCTGCATCCATGCGGGCGCCGTCGCCGGTGAAGTAGCAGCCGGGAACGTCGCTCCAGTAGGTCTTCTGGTAGCGCTCCGGGTCGCCATAGACGGTGCGGGCCATGGAGGGCCAGGGCCGGCGGACAACCAGCAGGCCGCCGTGGCCAGCGGGCACGGGCTCGCCTTCTTTTGTAACCACCTCGGCCTGAATGCCGAAGAAGGGCCGCGTGGCCGAGCCGGGCTTGGTGGGCACGGCGCCGGGAATGGGCGCGATGAGAATGGCGCCGGTCTCGGTTTGCCACCAGGTGTCGACGATGGGGCAGCGGTTGTGGCCAATCTTTTCGCGATACCACATCCACGCCTCGGGGTTGATGGGCTCGCCGACGGTGCCGAGCAGGCGCAGCGAATCGAGCTTGAATTTTTCCACGTGCTGGTCGCCCCACTTGATGAATGCACGAATGGCGGTGGGGGCGGTGTAGAAGATGCTGACCTTGTGGTCGTCGATGATTTTCCAGAAGCGTGAAAAGTCGGGCCAGTTGGGTGCGCCCTCATACATGAGCACGGTGGCGCCGTTTTGCAGCGGGCCGTAGACGACATAGGAGTGGCCGGTGACCCAGCCGATGTCGGCGGTACACCAGTAGACGTCTTCATCGCGGAGGTCGAAGACGTATTTGGTGGTGATGTAAGTGTGCACGGCGTAGCCGCCGGTGGTGTGGACCAGTCCCTTGGGCTTGCCGGTGGTGCCGGAGGTGTAGAGGATGTAGAGTGGGTCCTCAGAGTCGAGATGCTCGGCGAGGCAGTCGGGGGCGGCGGCGGCCACAAGGTCGTGCCACCAGTGATCGCGGCCTGGGACCATGTTGACCGGCGAGCCGGAGCGACGATAGACCACGACGTGCTTGACGGTGGGGCAGGCGCCCATGGCTTCGTCCACGGTGCGCTTGAGCTGGATTTCGTTGCCGCGGCGGTAGCTGGTGTCCTGGGTGAGGATGGCGACGCAGGAGGAGTCGTTGACGCGGTCGGCGATGGCGTTGGCGGCGAATCCGCCAAAGATGACGGAGTGGACGGCGCCGATGCGCGCGCAGGCTAGCAGGGCGATGGCCAGTTCGGGCGTCATGCCCATATAGACGGCAACGCGGTCGCCTTTCTTGATTCCGAGCGACTTGAGGGCGTTGGCGAACTTCTGCACTTCAACGTGGAGTTCGGCGTAGGTGAGGCGGCGCACCTCGCCGGGTTCGCCTTCCCAGATGAGTGCGGTCTTGGTTGCGCGCTCGCCGAGGGCGTGTCGGTCGACGCAGTTGTAGCAGAGGTTGAGCTTGCCGCCGACGAACCACTTGGCCCAGGGCAGATTCCAGTCGAGCACCTTGTCCCAGGTTTTGAACCAGTGCAGATCGCCGGCCACCCCGGCCCAGAATTTTTCGGGGTCCTGGATTGATTCCTTGTAGAGCGATTCGTATTGCTCCAGGCTCTTGATGTGCGCTTTGGCGCTGAACTCGGGCGGCGGCGGAAACACGCGGTTTTCGCGCAGCGTTGAGTCGATATCCTGGTTGGCGACGGGGGTAGCGGGTAAGGAAGACATGCAAGATCCTTTAGGGAAGAGGTATTTACGCGGTGCGCGGCACGCCAAGGGACGGCGCCGCCCGAAAGATGCCTCGTGGATGACACTTTATCGAGAGAGACGCACACTCGGCAAGTTGTATAGGGCGGAAGATCGAGATCGTATGATGGGTAGGGACCAGTTGTGGACAGCCGTAAGACTCCGGCGGGGAACAATAGCTTAGCTACGGACTTAATAAATGGAGATTAGAATGCGTTGGCTGTGCAGGACTCTGTGGGCTGCGGGCTCGACCGCGATGCTCGTGGGAATTTTGATTGCCGTGCTCTTGGGAACATCGAATGCCGCCTGTTTTGCCCAGCTGCCAACGAAGAATGAGGCGGCGCCTTCGCCGGGAGATCAGCCCAGCAACCCGGGGCCATTGGCCACCGATCTCTCTCCCGCATTGCACTCGAAGCAGATTCGCGCAGCCATGCGCAAGGTTGCTGACTGGGAGTTGCAGCGTGTTCAGGCGCAACAGCCCAGCCGCGCGTGGGACTTTGGCGCGCTTGACATTGGATTGATGGCGGCGTCCCGTACCCTGCACGATCCGCGTTACAACCAGTATGTTGCTTCGGTTGGAGAGCACTTCGGCTGGAAGCTGGAGCGCACAACCTATCCGGCCAACGATTTCGCCATCGCGCAGGCTTTCATTGAGGTCTATCGGTCCTCGCACAAAGAGGAACAAGTTGCGCTGCTGCGGAGACAGTTTGACGATGCCGTTGCATTGCTGAACGATCCGGAGAAGCCGGCCTGGTGGTGGTGCGATGCGCTCTTTATGGCGCCAGCCGCGGGTGTGCAGCTATCGGATATTACCGGGGACGATACCTACAATGCCTACGTTGACAGGGAGTGGGGAAAGACAGAGAAGCTTTTATATGACAGGCAGAAACATTTGTTCTCCCGCGATGCGAATTACCTCAACAAGCGGGAAAAGAACGGCGAGAAAATATTCTGGTCGCGCGGAAACGGCTGGGTAATGGCGGGAATAGTTCGCGTTCTCGCGACTCTGCCGTCGGACGATCCGTTGCGCCCGCACTACATCGCCTTGCTGCGGGAAATGGCGGCGGAAGTTGCATCGATCCAGGGTAGTGATGGCCTGTGGCGTCCCGGCCTGCTTGATGCCGCGAGTTATCCGCTTCCTGAAGTGTCGGGTTCGGCGTTTTTCACGTACGCCATCGCCTGGGGCATCAACCATCGCATGCTGGATGCGGAGAAATACCTGCCGGTGGTGGAGAAGGCCTGGAGCGGCATGCTCGCGCATGTTTATCAGGATGGCCGCCTTGGCAGTATTCAGCCCATCGGCGAAGCGCCGGCGGACTACACGCCGAGCTCAAGTTATAACTTTGGCGTGGGCGCGTTTCTGCTGGCGGGATCCGAAGTGGATGTTCTGTCGGAGCACAAGCACTGGTAGGAGTGTAGAGCCGGTGCGCTAGAGCATCTCTCCTCTTGCTGTAGAGCGGCCCCACCCTAACCGCAAAAACAAGAACGCGGCGAGGGCGGGGCACCCGAACTTCACACCTTAAAGAGAGATGCTCTAATGGTTGCTACCAGTGCAGGATCGGCAGCAAGCTCGAAAAATCATCGGTCCACAGCCGCAGGCCGGGCTGATAAAGCACCGGTTTTGATCCCGCCACGATCTCAGGTTGAGTAAAGAAATCGGGGTTGTCGCTCACCAGCATCCACGTTGCGTTGAATTCGCCGCGAGCTTCGTTGCCGACGCTGAGCACCCGCACCGCATGCATGCCCGCATTCTGCGCGAGCAGGGCAACTGCAGGTTCCAGATCGACGTGCAAATTTGAGATGTGAAAGGCGACGATGCCGCCCGGCGCCAAATGCCTGCGATAAAGCTGGAGCGCCTGCGCAGTGAGCAGATGCAGCGGGATGGCGTCGCCAGTGAACGCATCGATGGCAAGCACATCAAACTGTTGCGAAGCTTCGCGCGAAAGCGAGGTGCGGGCATCGCCGCCGGCAATGTCGATTTGAGCGCCGGATTCGCGCAAGTAAGTAAAGAAGTTCTGCGCGATGGGCGCAACGGCGGGATTGATCTCGTAGAAGCGGATGTGGTCGCCGGGGCGCCCATAGGCGGCCAGCGTTCCCGAGCCCAGGCCGATGACGCCGATGCGGCGCGGACGGGCGGCACAACAAAAACGCAGCGCGAGGCCGACGCCTGAGTCCGCGGCGTAGTAGGTGGTTGGCGTTTTGCGCTGGGCGTCGGTGCCGAAAATCTGCGTACCGTGCTGGATGTTTCCGTTGGTGAGCGTGCGCAGCGTGGCACCCAGCGGTGAGATGGTCTGCTTGACGCGCAGCGCGCCATAGAAATTGCGCACGGCGACCAGGGTTTCGCGCTGGAAGTCTGCGTGCAGCCGCCAGGCAAGGACGAGCATCATGATGCTGGCGACGGTCCACAGCAGACGTACTGCCCAGCGCCCCTGCCACCAGCAAACCAGCGCCAACGCCGCCGTGACAAAGCAGGTGATGACGAGGTCGTAGTTGAATGAGAACAGGAACGGAAACGCCAAACCCACCAGGAACGAACCAACGGCGCCACCGGCGGCAAAAAGCAGATAGAACAATGTGGACTCTGAAGCGCGCTGCGGGCGCAGTGCGTATGCCTCGCTATGACAAAAGAGTCCCGCGACCAGAAGTTCAGCGAGGAAGAAAACGATGCCGATGCGCATGGGCAGCGAGACATCGACTTGCGAAAGCATGTAGCCAAGGCTCGCCAGCATGACAGCAAGTAGCCGCGCCACAAAGCTGCGCGGTACCAGGCGCGGAAACTCGAACGCGACGATGATGGTGACGAGATATACGCCGAGCGGGAGTACCCAGAGCAGCGGAATGGGCGCGATATTCGCGGTGAGGTAGCTGGTGACAGCGCTCAACTGCATGGATGCGCACATGGGCAGCAGCAGCCAGAGCCACTTGTGCATCGTGGGCGAAGCGGGAACCGCTTGCTCATCGGCAGGCGCGGCCTGCGGAGTTGCCTCAACCGCCGCCCGCGAGCGCAGCGTAATGGTGGTGGCGAGCGCGACGAACACCAGGAACGCAACGAGCCATGCCGCGCGCTGTGTGTGCAGCGTGAAGTTCGGCTCGATCAGCGTGGGATACGCGGCCAGGGCCAGCAGAGAGGCCAGGTTGGAAAGAGCAAACAGCCCGTACGGAATGGGGCCACGTTCCACGCGCGACCACCAGAACTGCAAAAGCGGGCTGGTGGCGCCGAGCGCCAGGAAGGGAAGACCAATCCAAAGGCCGAGCGCTGCGAAGATGTTTGCAATCGGGTGTTCCGGCGCACCACTCAGGTCAACGGAGCCAAAGGCCCAAAAAACGGCGAGGGCCACCGCGGCGGCAAGCAGAACCAGATGCAATATCCACCTGGGATGACGCACAAACCAATGCGCATACGCGTAGGCGCACAACAGCGCCGTCTGAAAGAAAACCAGGCAGGTGATCCACACAGCGGCCGAGCCGCCCAGTACGGGGACGAGCTGCTTGGCCACCATCGGTTCGACAAGGAACAGCAGGAATGCGGCGAGAAAGACCACGACAGCGAAGAGGAACCGGGATCGGGTCATTCTGCAAAGCTCGATTGACTACTTCTGGTTGGCGGAGGCCATTTTGGCTTCGGCTTCGGAGATTACTCTCAGGGATTCGGTGTAGGCGTCTTCGCTTTCGCCGGCTTCCTTCCACAATTGCTGGCCGTGCGCAAGTTGTTGCTCGGCACGGGGCACATCGATCTCTTCGGGCTTGAGGGCGTCGGAGGCCAGGATGGTGACGCGGTCGGGAAGCACTTCAACAAAGCCCCAGCTGACGTTGTAGCGGGATGAGTCAGGGCTGCCGTCTGTGATGTCGGAGCCGCCATGAATAATCACGTCGCCTGCGCCAAGCTCGGCCACCAGCGGCGCGTGCCCATAGAGCACTTCGAAATAGCCGTTCTTCGCCGGCAACTCGACCGCAGTGGCGGCGTGCTCGAAGAGGGTGCGCTCGGGAGTGACGAGCCGGACGCGAAGTTGATTTGTCTCGTCTGCCATAAAAATCCTTTCAGGATTTTCAGGGGTCAGGGGTCAGGGGTCAGAGATCAGGGATCAAAGAAACTCACCTGCCACTGAATCGATTTGAACTGACCCCTGAAACCTGAACCCTGACAACTGTTCTTACACCGTCGCCTTCAGCCTTTCAGCTTCTGCGAGTACTTCTTCGATGGCGCCCTTCATATAGAAGGCCTGCTCGGGGATGTCGTCGTACTTGCCGGCGATAATCTCCTTGAAGCTGCGCACCGTGTCGGCAACCTTTACATAGGCGCCGGGAATTCCGGTAAATGTTTCGGCAACGTGGAAGGGCTGCGACAGGAACTTCTGCACCTTGCGGGCGCGGGCCACGGTGAGCTTGTCGTCCTCGGAGAGTTCGTCGATGCCCAGAATGGCGATGATGTCCTGCAGGTCCTTGTAGCNNGGCGCGGGATCGGTCAAATCGTCGGCGGGCACGTAGACGGCTTGCACTGAAGTCACAGAACCCTTGCTGGTGGAAGTGATGCGCTCCTGCAGTTCGCCCATTTCGGTGGCCAGGTTGGGCTGGTAGCCGACGGCGGAGGGCATGCGGCCCAACAAAGTGGAAACCTCTGAGCCGGCCTGCGTGAAGCGGA
>PKXI01000209.1 GCA_003133425.1 Acidobacteriaceae bacterium | reverse complement strand
GTTTATCCCGGCGCACGGACTTGCACCCCCTACAACATGCCGGTTTATCCCGGCGCTCGTCGGATCGTCGCCTACTCGTCAATTACTCCACAGCAAACATAATTCTCCCTGAAGCATCCCGCTTTATCCAACACCCCCGCTCCGAACCCGCTACTACTTCGGCTCCTCATCCTGATTCACCTGCGGCCCTTCACTCGGGAAAGGCCAATTGGTATCAATCAGAATCTCCTTCTCGCGCTGCTCCCCGGGAACAAGATCGATCTTCTTGTTCTCATAGAAGTGCACGCCGGACTTGCCTGCCGTGGCAATGTCAACGTCGCCGTCACCGTCCAGATCCATTGCAATAAACTGTGTGCCCGCGCCCGCGGTACCGTTCACGCTGATGGGATAGCGCGTAAACGCCCCGGTCTTGCGATCGATCTTGTAGTAGTAGACAACCAGCGGATCGTAGGAGCCGGGATCGTTGCCGTTGTGGCCGCGGTAGCGCTTGCCGGCCAGTAGTTCCATCTGCCCATCGCCGTCGATATCCACCATCTTGAGCGCATGCACCTGCGAGAAAGACTCATCGACAGTGTGCTTGATCCAGCGCCGCGCCGAGCCCTCGCCCGTCTGCTCCAGCCAATAGATTCCGTAGCTGTGCCCCTGTCCGTAGATAATGTCCATCTTGCCGTTGTTGAACACGTCGTAGCCGATGATCGGGAATCCCGCGTCACCCATCTTCCAATCCGGATGCCACTCCCATTGATCTTTATCTGCATCGATCTGCTGGAACCACCCATCCGGCGTCAGGATATCGGCCTTGCCGTCGCCATCCACATCGGCCACGCCGATGCCGTGTCCATCCTGCTCGCGCCCGCCCACATGATGCACCTTCGGTTCGCGGCCGGAGAAATCGATCCACAGAATTCCGGAGTGATTGTAGTGCGAGAAGATCAGGTCAGGCTGGCCGTCGCCGTTGATGTCGGCCATCCAGCCTCCTTCGGTGTCGTAACTATTGGTGATGAAGTGCCGCTTCCACTCCGGATGCTCGGGGCCTGGATTCTCCCACCAGAACACGCCGTTGGTCATCCAGCCCGCAGTCACCACATCGGGCCGGCCGTCGTGATTCACGTCGATCGTCCACTCGCCGCAGTCGGAGACGAATTCGCCGCGGATGCCCGCCTCGCGATATTGGTGGCGCTTCCATTCGCCGCCGTGCGGGCCGGGATTCTCATACCAATACGCACCGCTCAGAAGGTCAGGCCGCCCGTCGCCGTTCATGTCGAGCGTCGTGATGCCTTCTGCATGATCGGTGCCGAGACGATGGATGAAGAAGGTGGCTTGCGCAACGCCGCCAGGGCCGGGGCCGGGAGTTGTCTTGCGCTCGGTTTGCGGCAGCGTCGGGTCCGTCGCCTGAACCTGGGATTGCGCCGGGGCCGGGGTTTGCGCCTTAGT
Source organism: Acidobacteriaceae bacterium (assembly GCA_003133425.1). The sequence goes on along the minus strand of PKXI01000209.1, from coordinate 22,278 downwards.
GATTGCAACGCCAGCCAGCATCACCAACAGCAATAGTCCAGCCGTCTCGCCAATTCTGTGAACTTTCATTTAAGAATTTCCTCTCGCCGCACATTCTCTTCGCTACCGGCTGGGCAGCGCAAGGCCGCTCACCCGGGGAATGCTTCAGACCGCGCGGCCTTCTCAATAAAATACGTGATCAGGTTGACCGGCAGAAAACGAACCATGAATGCGGAGATTCGTCCCGAGACGTTCGCGATGATCGTGCGCTTGCCGCGAGCCAATGCGTTGATGCCGAGCCGTGCCACCTCGGGAGTGGACTTCACGCGGCGCTTAAAGGCGCTGGCGCGGGATACATCCCAGAACTCGCTTTCGGTGGGACCGGGACAGAGAACCGTAACCTTGACTCCGAACCGGGCCACTTCGGCGGCCAGGGCCTGCGCAAAGAAGCGGTCGAAGACCTTGGTTGCAGCATAGGTGTTCAGGTAAGGAATGGGCTGAAAGCTGGCCGTCGAGGCAACCACGAGCACCCACCCCCGACGCCGCTCCACCATGTGCGGAACGAAGAGCCGCGAGAGGTGCACCATGGCCTCGCAGTTGACGCGGATCTGCGAAAGCTCCTGTTCAATGGGTGTGAGATGAAAGGCGCCGAACTGCCCAAGGCCGGCGTTGTTGATCAAAATATCAACGGGGATTCCGGCTGCTTCTGTCGCGTCGTAAATCTGTTGCGGCGCTGCGGGTTCGTTCAGATCGGCCGCCACGATGCGGACCTCGGTTCCCTTTGCTGTGAGTTCAGCGGCCAGTGTATCAAGACGGTCCTTGCGTCGAGCCGTGAGAATCAGTTTTGCGCCGTGGCCAGCGAGCTCGCGCGCAAGTGCCACACCAATGCCTGCGCTGGCGCCGGTCACCAGCGCCCATTTGCCGTTGAAGTCACTTGTATTTGCCATCGCCCGACCATCATAGCCGATTGGCATCGTGGCCAATTGCAAACTCGCACGCCGCTCCCTTCTGAGCTCTAGCGCTTATTCGTCGTGCGCGCCTTCGTCGCCGGCTTCTGGTTTTTCTCCACACACAACTTCCAGGCAGTGTGCAACGCGCCGGCAAGCGTGTCCTCGCTGGCCGCGGCAAGCCGGATATGCGTTGAGCCATTTCCACCCCACCCGCCGGCGACGGGGAGAAATACTTCAGGCGCTTCCGCAATGAACGCTGCTTGCTGTTCAGGCGTCAGCATCAGGTTGCCGTAGCCCTGGCTCTCCGAGGCGAGCGTGGCAAAAATTCTGCCACTCACTCGAAAATCGGGCGCGCCCATGTGAGCGCTTTCTTCCGCGCCTTCGAGGCTCAATGCAATGCGGCGAAAATCGGATGCGGTCATGGAGAACCCTCCTATTACAGTGCGCTCGAAGGCACAATGTGGTTATGGAATGCGATGCGAAAGCTAGGAGCCAGCAGCCAGAAGCTGCCCCTCAAACTCTTCGTCCAACCAGTTTGAAAATGCTGAAAATTCTTCGTCGCGCCCCAGGAAATCGCGCACCATCTCCCGCCCCGGTTTTGACCCGCCTTGTTCCAGAACAGTCTTGCGATAACGCGCTCCAGCGTCGCAGCCCAGCAAATCCTTGGGATCGAACTGCGCAAAAAAGTCCAGCGCAATCACCTTGTCAAACGCATAGGTGTAGTAATTCGACGAGTACCCGGTCAGGTGGCCGAAGCTCGCGTACATGCGGTTGCCTTCCATCCATGTCCACGGCTGCAGACCCTCGTAAAGGCGCTTTGTCGTCGCATCAAGATCCAGGCCTGCCGGATCCTGATCGTGAAGATCGAGCGACAACGTCGTGTAGTAAAGCTGCGACCGAATCCAATCCGCGCGCCCGAACGCCCCCGCCAGCTTCATCTTCCTGATCGCTTCTGAAGGTAGGATTTCGCCCGTCTGGTAATGCTTTGCGAAGGCCTGCAGAAGTTTTTCGTCGCGGAAAAACTCTTCAAGCATCTGCGAGGGCACTTCGATAAAGTCGCCTTCAGTCGCAAATCCTGAGAGCCCCGCCCACTCAGTTTGGCCGCCGATGATTGCATGCATCAGGTGGCCGAACTCGTGAAAGAAAGTAACGACGTCGGAGTATTGCAGCAACCCGGGATCGCTGCCGTCGCCACTCGGGAAGTTGCAAATGAGCGCAGCTTCCGGCAGCGCGCGCCCGCGAACTCCGGTAACAATCGGCGCTGCGGAGAACCACTTGTCCTTGCCATCGCGCGGATGCATGTCCAGATAAAAGCGGCCCACGTGCTGGTCGGCATCAAATACGTCGAACACCGAAACAGACTTGTGCCAGGCCTGTGCGGTCGAGGGCCGAAACTCCACCTTGAACAATCGCGCCGCCGTCTGCAGCACACCAGCTTGCACTTGTGCGTACGGAAAATACGGACGCACGGATTGCGAATCGAAATCAAACGCGGAGCGGCGGAACTGTTCATACCAATAGCCGCGGCTGGTTATGTCGATGGCTGTAAGGTGAGAATGACGCTCGCGCGCGAAGTTGAGAATCAGTTCATGCTCGCGGCGCGCTCCGTCCAGGCTGGCNNATCTCCTGCCGCGTGGCCAGCAGGTCGAGAAGTATCTGCTGATTGGCCGGGTAGGCGCGCGTGTTGTAAGCCAGGAACATGCGCTCACGCAGCGCCGCGTTCGAGGCGAACGTCATCACCGGCTGCATGTCGGGCGGGTCGGTGGTCAGGATGACGCTGCCATCGGCGTCAAGCGGATGACGGGCAAGGAAGTCCGCCGGCAAGCCGTCCAACTCGTCCGCAGCCGCGGTAATCGTCTTGCCACCCTCCTGGATGTTGCGGCTGAATTCAAGCGAGAGGTGAGTGGCCTTTTCCTGGAGCGCCTGGATGCGATCGCGCGTGGCTTGATCCTTGTCGACGCCGGCCAGGCGGTAACCGAGCAGTGTCCGTTGAACGAAATGCCTTGTAGCGGGACTGGCTCCACTGCCATCCAGGTCGATAGCCGTAAGCGCATCGTAAACCGGGCGGTTGAGGCTCAGCGCGCTGCCCGCCATGGCAACTCGTTGGGCCTCCTGCTGAGCCTGGTCGCGTACAGCTTTGTCCGGAGCCACAGAGTTCAACACCCCCGCCTGTGCGCCGGCAAGGCTAAGCTGTTCGATGGCCTCGTCAAAGAGGCGAAGTGTGTTTTCCGTGGTGCGCGGCCCCTCGATGGCCAAAAGGGCGCCCAGGGCAGCTTCGTGCGCCGCCAGGCGGGCGCCTACCCAGGCGGAGAGGGCCTCGGCGGAAGCGGCACCGCCTGCCTCCCAGGCGCGAAGGGTATTGGTTTGGGCGGTGGCAGGGTTCTGAGTGGGCATGTCGGGGAATTTCCTCCAAAGCTCTAGGTTGCCATAACCGGGCGGCGTTCGGCCGCGACCCTGCAGCAGAGACGCCAGCAGAATTCACAAAATTCTATTGTTGCATCCGTGACCATTCGCGCTTAAGATGCGTCAATTGATGGCTATGTCACGCATCGAATCCAGCACGGTTGATTTTGCTCCCGCGCCGGCGCTTCCCCGGCCGCGGCTGGGGAAGCTCTGCGTGGCTATCCAGGCCACCACGCCGGTGGAGATGTGGGAGCGGGGGACGGCGGCGGCTGAGGAGACGAAATTCCTTGAATTCCGGCTGGATGCGCTGGCAAAACCGGCTGCGGCGCTGCCCGGGCTGAAGGATTTTTTGGCCGCACACCGGGACGTGAGCTCGATCGTGACCTGCCGGCGCAAGGCGTTTGGCGGCCACTTTACCGGGTCCCTGACAGCGGAGCTGGAAATTCTGAGCAAGGCTGCAGAAGCAGGCTGCTCGATTGTGGACTTGGAAGTGGAGTCGGCCGAGGAGGCCAAAGCATCGCAACTGGCCAAGTTCCGCAATGGGTTACGGGCAGCAGGGACGGCGCTGTTGGTCAGCTTCCACGACTTTACCCGGACCAAGGGACTGGAACAGGCGGCAACCCGGATCGAGGCCTTCGAGCCGGATTTCGTAAAGGTGGTTTCGACGGCGCGGACCCTCGCAGACAATCTTTCAGTTTTGCGGCTGATTGAAGATCACTCGCTCTCGTCGCACGTGGTGGGCATCGCCATGGGCGAGGAGGGGCTGATAAGCCGCGTGCTTGGGCCGCGCGCCGGGGCCGCGTTCACCTTTGCCGCGCCGGACGAAGGATCGGAAACCGCTCCCGGCCAGGTGTCCACCCGCACCATGTTCGACCTTTACCGGCTCGAACAACTGGACCAGGCGACGCGCATCTTCGGTGTGGCCGGCAATCCTATTGGCCACTCCCTCTCGCCGCTGATGCACAACACGGCCTTCCGCCGCGAGAGCGTGAACGCGATGATGCTGCCCTTGAAGGTGCGCGTGCTTGACGATCTGCTGACAGTAGTGCGTGATCTTCCGCTGGGCGGCGTTGCCGTCACCATGCCTCTCAAGCAGGAAGTGCTGCCGCACCTGGCCAACATGGACCCCCTGACCGCCCGCATCGGAGCCTGCAACACGCTGCGCACCGGCGCGGACGGCAAGATCTATGGCTTCAACACCGACGTAGCCGGTGTAGTGAGGCCGCTCGAAAAGCGGATGCGCCTGAAGGGTGCGCGCATCGTAGTTCTGGGCGCGGGCGGAGCGGCGCGCGCCGCTGTCTTCGGCTTGGTTGAGCAGGGAGCAGAGGTCTTTGTCGTCAACCGCACCCATGAAACAGCGGTGGCGCTGGCCCGCAAGGCGCATGCCAAGTCGCTCAAGCAAGAGCTGCTGGCGAAGAACAAGTTCGACGCGCTCATCAACACCACGCCGTGCGGCATGGCGGGCGTCAAGCAGGCGCTGCCCATCAAGGAAAACGAGCTGAACGCCAGCCTGGTCTTCGACATGGTCTACAACCCGCTGGACACTCCGCTGCTCAAGCTTGCGAAAGCCCGCGGTCTCGCGGTAATCAGTGGACTGGAAATGTTTGTGCAGCAAGGCGCACGCCAGTTCGAGATCTGGACCGGCAAACCCGCGCCGGAAGCAGAGATGCTGCGCGTCGTCGAGCTGGCGCTGCGCAAGCGGGCCTTAGCCTGAAAGTCATGCATTATCGACATCAAATGATGCTATAATCAATGCGTGGAGACAGTATGAGAACAACTCTTGCGCTTGACGACGACTTGATCAGGCTCGCCCATGAATTCACCGGCATATCCGAGAAAACGGCCCTGGTTCGGGAGGCTCTCAAGTCTCTTATCGAACGCGAAAGCGCCCGCCGGCTGGCAGCGCTGGGTGGAACCGCGCCGGAAATGAAGCCCATTCCTCGCCGTAGAGCAAACGCGGAATGATCCTCGCCGACACATCGGTCTGGGTGGATCATTTCCGCTCAGGGGATGATGAACTACGAAAGCAACTCATCAACCAGCACATCGTGATGCATCCATTTATTGTTGCGGAACTGGCGTTGGGCTCCCTGCCTCAACGCGTGAAGACCCTGTCATTCCTTGAGCAACTACCGAGCTTAACCGTCGCGAGGCTCGATGAGGTGCGGCAGTTGATCGAGGTCCGTTCCCTTTACAGCCGCGGCATCGGTTTGGTCGACACCCGCCTCATCGCATCGGTCTTCCTCAATCCGTCTACCGTGTTGTGGACAAGGGATAAGCGGCTCTCAGACATTGCAAAGGCTCTCGGCATTCACGCCAATCTTCCCTAAAAAACTGCACCCTCAGCGCTTCAGGCCGACCGTAGCTCCCCACTCCTCCGGACTCACGTCCCGCGCGTGCTTCGAGAAAAGCCAAAGGTGCCCATCGAGGTCCTCGGCTCCATACTGCCGTTCGCCGTACTCGGTTTCGTGGAGTTCCTCTACGACCCTGGCTCCTGCTTTTTTGGCCTTGGCGTAGTGTGCGTCCACGTCCTCCACAAAGACCGTCAGATTCTGCGTCCCATAGCCAAGCCGCGCCGGAAGCATGCACCCCTGACGGGCGTTGCGCAACATGACGTACGCCTGGCCCAGGTACATCTGGACACCATTCACAGGGTCGCCGTAGCGGTACGCCTCTTTGAATCCGAAGACGCGGCCGAGCCATTCGCAAGCCTCAGCCACGTTCTGATAACCAATGTGCGGCAGCAGAGTGTCGACGGGAACGGAGCGATTCTTCATGCTCAGATAATAGAAGAGCGAACAAAACAAAACCGATCAAAAGTAATCGAACGCGAAGAAGAATCTAGAAGCTGCTTAACCGAAAGTATCTCTTAGCCCTCGCCACATCTTTGAAGATCTGCGCCTTCAACGCCTCCAGCGAAGGCCACTCAATCTCCCCGCGCAGGCGTAGCAGAAACTCAAGCTCAATCGGTGTCGTGTCGCTTATCTCGATTGGCTCAAAATCCAAAATGTGCGACTCCACGGCAAACGAAGCCTCGCCGAATGTCGGCCGGTTGCCCACATTCGTCACTGCCTGAAACGCGCGCCCGCCCACTTTAAGCCGGGTTACATAAACTCCGAAGGCTGGCAGCAGTCCGTCATACGGCGCCAGGTTCACCGTGGGAACCAGCAACCGCGTGCCGATTCCGCGTCCGCGAGCCTGTATGGAGAGCACTGCGAAAGGCCTGCCCAGCATCCATCGTGCCTTGCGCATGTCGCCCGCGGCCACCAGCGCCCGGATAGCCGAACTGGAAACCTCCAACCCGCGCACCCGCACCGCTTCGTGTACGCGCACGGCAAACCCCAGCTCCGCGCCAAGCTCGCTGAGCTCTTTCACGCCAGCTTCCGCACCGCGGCCAAGCCGGAAGCTGTGCCCCTCGTGCAGTGCCCGAACGCCCAGCGCCCCGGCGAGAATCCGATGCGCAAAATCCCTGGCCGAAAGATTCTTGAGCGCCGCATCAAAAGTCAGCACCACAACCGCATCGATGCCCGTGCCGCCCAGCAGCCGCAGCCGCTCAGGCATAGGCGTCAACAGCGGCGGCGCATGTTCAGGCCGCAGGTACTTTTCCGGGTGCGGATCGAACGTGATGGCAACCGCGCGCGCACCAGACGCCCGCGCCTCTTCCACCACCGCCGCAAGAATCTCGCGATGGCCCAGGTGCACCCCGTCGAAGTTGCCGATTGCAGCCACCGAAGGGCCAAAGCCCGCGCGTATCTCCGCAATCGAATTGAATACGGAAAACCCGGGATTTTCGGTCGTCATGCTGGAAGGGCCTTCGTTCATAGGTTCACAGGCTCACGCTCACGGGAATCGTCAGCCCGTCGTAGGCCAGCCGCACATCATCCGGCAGCATGCGGCTAGTCTCTTCGTGGCCCAGTTCGTGGGCGATGTGGGTAAGCCAGGTGTGCCTGGCTCCGATGCGCCGCGCCCAGCCCAGCGCCTGCTCCAGTGTGGCGTGACTGGGATGCGGCTTGTGACGCAGGGCTGAGAGCACCACATGCTCCAGCCCCTCCAGCAGCGCAAAGCTTGCTTCGGGAATCGCGCTGACGTCGGTCAGGTACGCGGAATCGCCAAAGCGAAATCCCGAGATCTCCATATCTCCATGCATCACAGGAACGCGCACAAACTCCACCCCTTGAACCTTCGTCCGCTCGCCAAGCAGTTCCAGTTGCACCCGGGCGCGGTTGGAATACGTGGCCTGCGGCGAAAAAGTGTAATCGTAGACATGCCTCAACACTCTCGCCGTCTCCTCAGTCGCGTAGAGCGGAATAGGTCCGCCCTCGTGAAAAGCCGTGAAGCTAAGCGGCCGCAGATCGTCCAGGCCCAGAATGTGGTCGGCGTGCGCGTGCGTATAAAGCACAGCATCAATGCGTCTGACCCCGGCGCGCAGGGCCTGTTCGCGGAAGTCCGGGCCGGTATCAATCACCACCACGCGCTCGCGCCCGTTCCCCACAAGCGCCCCGTGGCCCATCCTTTCCGCTTCCTTCTGCGCAAAGGGTGGCAGGCTTACAGTCTCATCGTCAGGTTCATTCCAGCGCAGCAGCACTGAAGGCCTCAGCCGCCGGTCATGCGGGTCGGCCGACGTGCACACCGCGCACGCGCACCCCAGCGTCGGAACTCCCATCGAAGTTCCTGTTCCCAGAAATGTCAGCAGGCCTTCCATCGTGAGCTTCTAGCCTCTAGCTTCTAGCCGCTATAGCATTTTCGGGATTGGTGTAGACCGAAGGCACTATGCTAAGTGGCTTTTTCCTCAAGAAAAAGCCACCTTTCAATGCTCTTAAAAAGGCTACGTGTATTCCGAAAATGCTCTAGCTCCTGGCTTCCCGCCGCGAGCCTCAAGCTAGCAGCTAGAAGCATTCTTGTTCCCTTGGCCCCTTGTTCCCTCGGTCCCTGCTCTTTACTTTTTCCCCGGCGGCGGTGGCGCCGGCGGCTGCATGGCCTGCAGGTTGATCATGCTGGTCAGTTCCATGAAAGCCATGCGCGCCTCAAACAGCACCGTTTGCAGGGTGCGGTCCTCGGCTTCGGTCAGGTTTCCCTTGGTCTTCTCGGCCAGCACTCCAAGCAGGTCGATGGTGGTGCGCGCGCCCAGAATATCCACGCGCGGACGCTGCCCGTCCTGCGTTCCGGCGCCCATCTGGATCATGGCGGAAACGTAGAACTGCTGCACCAGGTGCTCGAAGCCCACCGGCGGCTGGGCGCCAACGGCAGGATTCTGCGCACGAATCAGTTCTTCAAGACGCTGCGACGAAGCATCGTAAGCGGCCTTCTGTTCGGTGCTTTCCTGGGCTGTCGGCGCGGGAGGCAACTCCTGCTCTTCCTCCGTCGCTCTTGCGCCTTGCTGTGGTACAGCCGCGCCAGAATTCCGGCCCTCGTTCACCACCAGCCGCGGCCCTGCTCCGGGTTCAGCCGGTGCGCTCGGCGTTTCAGTTGGAGCCGGCGGCGCCTGCGCGCCCGCCTTTTGGCTTACCTGCTCTTCTTCCGCCTTCATCTTGCGGCGGTCAATCACTTCAAACTTCGGGGTTTCGCTCATGGCTCCTGGTTTCCAGCCGATCTTGCTGGCTCGCTAACGCTTCTTATGCTCCAAGTCTGGATGCTGCACCTGGTATCTGCTTCCCTATGAGTTGCCGCTTCGCCTCAAAGGGTTGGCGGCTCGGCCAGAATGCGGGCTGAGCCCGTGGCCGTTCCCGCCGTGTAAGAAAATGTCTGGTTCTTTGCTTCTGCTTCGGCGCGCACCATGCCCAACGCAAACACGCGGCTCCCAGCCTTTAACGGCAACTCCGCGGTACTCGTAATCTGTCCGGCGGTTGATCCGTCCTGCTGATGCATCTCCGTCCCGCTCTCGGGCACGGGCCCGGTCAGTTCGAGCGGCCGCAAGTGCCTGTGAACGCTCCCGCGCGAACGGATGCGCTCCACAATCTCCTGGCCCAGGTAGCAGCCCTTGCTGAAATGCAGGGCCCGCATCTGCGAAGTTTCCTGCGGAAGATCGCGTTCTGCAATATCGATGCCGTAAGCCGGAATCCCTTCGGCAATGCGCAGCTTCTCCACCGCCTCGCAGCCCACCGGAGTTGCACCGCCGGTGCGCAGACCCCTCCACAGCGACCCCAGTTTTGCCAGTGGCACCCAGAGTTCATAGTGCGGCACCAGCACGCCGTAGCCGCGCAGAATCCTCATTTCAAGCCCGTTCCACTCCACAGACTTGCCCATCATCGGGTGCGCAAACACCGGCAGGCCCAACCGCTCCAATACCTCATTGGCAGGGGGACCGGAAAGGCCCACTACCGCCAGCGAGGCCGGCTCCACCAACTGTTCATCGCCCAGCGGAACCAGTTCCACATCGTCCATGATGATGAATTGGTTCAGGTGCGCCATCAGCTTTTCATACTGATCGGCCGCAATCTCCAACTCCAGTCCGGACTCCCCGGCGAAGGGTGTTCCCCGCTCAGGATCGGGTTTCTCAGGGAGGGCGGCAACAGGATTTCGCCGCAGCGGTGAAAGTTCCTCGCCCTCCCGCCACACTGTCAGATCGCCCTGAATCCGCCCCTGCGCGTTCAACACCAGGTTCCATGCCCCGGTATTCGGAAACAGATCGTTGACTGAATTCGTCACCATCCCGCTCAACCAGCGGAAGCGATCTTCACCGCGCACGGCCACGCGCCGCATCCAGCCCAGGTCGTGTATCGCAGCTCCCCGGACAAGCGCCGCTATTTCACTCTCCGGCGCGTCAAACAACCGTGGCGTAAGCGCGCCGCGGTAGGCGACAAGTTCGTGAGGAGTAAGTGATGATCCCAGCAGCGTGGCCAGCGCAGTGGGCTGTATTGTTACGGCAAGGCCGGTATCGGTCATAGGAAAACTTTTCTGCCGTCCGGTATAGTTTTTCCGCTCGAACTTGGCGCCGGACCGCATCCTGATTATAGCCTTGGAGTAGATGCTCCGGGGCCGGCCGGAATGTCATGAAGCCCGGCAAGACCCCCAGCCGGGCAAAAACTGGAAATCCGGCAAACAAGCAGCCACACCAAAGGGAGATGACTTGGGCGAATTGACGAGCAAGAAGCAGGCAGCGGCCTTGCAGGACCAGCGCCAATGTGCCGTTTTCGTGTGGGGACAGGTATGTGCCTGGGCGGTAGCCCTTTGCCTTGCGGCAACCACCGCCGCCGCACAGCAAACGACCCCGCCCGCCAAACAGGAAACCTCGCCCAGACCCTCCCAATCCAGCCCGGCCCAGGCCCCGGACAGCGCCAAAGCGCCGGCCCGCATCACCGCTGAGCAGGCAAAGCAGCTTTTCTCACTGGTCGACGAACTCATCAAATTCTCCTCCGATGAGACCGGGCTGCCCGTCAAGAACACCGTCAAGCGCCAGCTCACCACCCGCACCGCAGTGGAGAGTTACCTCGAAGAAAAATTCAATGAGGATCAGGATGCAAAACGCCTCCAGCGCGACGAAATTGTGCTCAAGAAGTTTGGCCTACTTGACCGCGATTTCGCGCTCAAGCCATTTCTGCTGGCGCTGCTCAAAGAGCAGATCGAGGCCTACTACGACTCCAAGACCAAGACCGTCAACATGCTCGACTGGGTCGATATCGACGAACAGAAGCCGGTGCTGGCCCACGAGCTGACCCACGCTCTACAGGACCAGCACTCCGACCTTGAGAAGTGGGACGACCAGACTCCCGACGACGTTTCTGTTGACTCGGCCGGCGACACAGACCACCTGGCCAAGGACGAGATGGACACCGCACGCGACGCTGTCGCCGAGGGCCAGGCCACGGCCATCATGATGAATTACATCCTCAAGCCGCTGGGCAAGAGCCTCGTCAAGGATCCGGAAGTCATGGACGTCCTGAAACAGCAGATGAATGGATCGGAGAACTCGCCCGTCATGGCCCGCGCTCCCCTGCTGCTCTCCGAGTCCATGCTGTTTCCCTATCGTGAAGGCCTGAGCTTCGAACAGGATGTGTGGATGGACCAGGGAAAGACCGCTGCTTTTAGCGGAGCGCTCGACCATCCGCCAACCTCGAGTTGGGAGATCATCAACCCCCGCGAATACGAAAAGCACCACATCCCCTCAGTGCCTCTGCTGCCCGACATCCATCCCCTCGTCGACAAGCTTTACCAGCCTTACGACATCGGCCAGGTCGGTCAGCTCGACGTGCACATTCTCACCAAACTTTTCGGCGGCGACGAGGCCTCGCGCAATCTGTCACCAGCCTGGAACGGCGGCCTCTATTGGGCCGGTCAGGTGCGCAGCGCTAAATCGCCGGCAGAGCAAAGCAGCACAAAATCCCTGGCTCTCTTTTATCTCGCGGCGTGGAGAAACCCGGCCTCAGCCCAGGCCTTCGCCAAGCTCTACGCCGACAGCCTCGGCCGCAAGTACTCCGGCCTCAAGGAAGACGTTGCCGCCCACGCATCTGCTCCCAACGATGGCCGCTCCGCAGAGCAGGCATTCAGCACCACAGAAGGCCCCGTCGTCATCACTACCCGCGGAAACCTCGTCTTCATCTCCGAGAGCTTTTCCCTTGACCTTGCCCGCAAGCTCACCTCTCTCGTTCTCGACGCCCAGGGCGCGGGCGAAATGAAGATGGCCTATACACAACAGCCCGCCGGGGCAACCTCCCATCTCCGTGCCCCATCCGATTGTCATCCTGAGCGAGCGCAGCGAGTCGAAGGACCTGCGTTTTGCAATTCCGGCGCAAGGGTGGGAGACCACGAAACTCCGTCGGCGGCATTGGCCACTGCTTCACAGTCCCGTCAACCCCTCACCGGCGATCTGGTTCACTTCTTCTCCAACTGCGGCGTCATCAAAGCCGTAGTCGACGCCGAAGTCAGAAGCGCTGCGCACCTCAACTAATCTGCCTGAAAAGTTGTATGGGAAGAAAAGGCCAACGAAAGTCTCCCGTTGCTATAATCCCTCACATAGTTTCCCCGTAGTGCAAAAAGTCGACGGGGGACAGCCCGGTCAGCGATCGGACCGTCCCGGTACGCGAAGAGGGGTCAATGCGCAATCAGGCGGAAGCCAATCTGTCAGCACTGATAGAAAGCACTGAAGACCTCATCTGGTCGGTAGACCGCGATTTCCGCTTGATCACATTCAATCGAGCATTTCAACAAACCTTCGAGACTGGCTTTGGCATCACGCCGGTAGCCGGAATGCTCCCCTCGGACTTGCTGCCTCCCGAACGGGCAGCAATCTTCCCTCCGCTTTATGAGCGCGTGCTGGCCGAAGGCGCCTTTCGAACCGAATACAGTATGCGCGACGGCCGGACCCTGGAGATGGCCTTCAACCGGATCGTGGTCGCCGGAAAAACCACCGGCATCTCCGTATTTGGCAAAGACATCACCGAGCGCAAGATTGCCGAGCAAGCGCTGCTGGAAGCCGAGAGAAGATATCGGGACATCTTCGACCGAGCGCTCGAAGGGATGTTTCAGACAACTGCCGAGGGCAGGTCCATTACCGCGAATCCAGCGCTTGCGAAGATGCTGGGCTATGACTCACCGGAAGATGTTGTCGCCTCGGTTACCGACGCGGCTCGCGATGTTTGGGTAGACCCGCTGGATCGCGAAAGGTACGTGCGGCTGCTCGAGGAGCATGGGACCGTTCTGGGGTTCGAGAGCCAGTACAAGCGAAAAGACGGCACCATCATCTGGGTTTCGGTGAGCTGCCGAAAGGTTTCCTGGCCAGATGGGCGGACCCGCTATTTCGAAGGCTTCATCGAAGACATCACAGAGCACAAGCGCGTGGAGATGGCGCACCTCGACAGCGAGGAACGCTTCAGGGAAACATTTGAACAGGCTGCAGTCGGCATCATTCATGCCACATTCGAAGGCCTGATTCTACGCTGCAACTCACGTTTCGCCGAGATCATCGGCTACCCGCTGGGGGAAATTCCCGGCAAGACTTTCCAGCAGATCACGCCTGCGGAACATCTGAAGGAAAGTGCGGGGGTGCTTGAGCAGCTCGCGTCGAGTGTTCCTGGAACTCCCAGTTGGGAGAAATGCTACGTCCGCAAGGACGGCAGTCTGACCTGGGTAAGGTTGACCTCCTCGGTCCAGCGCGACGGCGAGGGCAGCCCGCTCCACCTGGTGACCTTCGTCGAGGACATTAACTTCCGCAAAGCGTCTGAACAGCGGCTGCTCGAAGCGCAGGAAGAGCTGCGCGCCAGCGAGGCACGCTACCGCACCGTCTTTCAGACCAGCCTCGACGGCATTTCCATCAGCCGGCGCAGCGATGGACGATACCTCGACGTTAACGAGCGCTTCCTCGAAATTGTCGGCTATACGCGTGACGAAGTCATCGGCAGCAGATCCCTGGAACTCGGCCTTTGGGAGAATTCCAGCGATCGCGTGCCCTTGATCGATGCGCTCCGCCGGGACTTAAGCGTCAAGGACATGGAAGCCCGCTTCAAAAGGAAGGATGGGCTGATCGTTTGGGTTCTCCTGTCGGTTTCTGTAATTCAGATTGAGGGCCTCTCCTGCATTCTCGGTGTGATGCGCGATATCTCCGCAGCCAAGGACGCTGAGGAAAAACTCGAAAAGGCCCAGGAGGAAATCCGTACCAGCGAAGAGCGCTACCGCACGGTGTTCCAGGCCAGTCTCGACGGCATTTCAATAACCCAACTCGACAATGGACGATACATCGACGTCAATGAGCGATTCCTCCAAATCATTGGCTTCGAGCGCGAGGAAATCATCGGCAACACTTCCCTGGAACTCGGCTTCTGGCAGAATCCCGCCAATCGCAAAAGCGTGGTTGAAGCCTTACATCTTGGTCTGCCCCTTCAAGACAGGGAAGCACGATTCAAGAGGAAGAATGGAGAATTTATCTGGATTCTGCTCTCGATTTCGGTGATCGAAATTGAGGGCCTCCCCTGCGTCCTCTCCCTGATGCGCGATATCTCGGTCGCCAAGGCCGCGGAGTTGCAGCTGGTCAAGGCGCAGCAAGCTCTGCGCACCAGTGAAGAACGCTACCGCACGGTCTTCCAAACCAGCCTCGATCCCGTCACAATCACCGTCCTCAGCGATGGCAGATATGTCGACGTCAACCCGGCATTCCTCAATCTGCTTGGCTTTGAACGCGATGAACTGGTCGACCACACGTCGGTGGAATTGAACATATGGGTCGATCGGCGCGAGCGCGAGAATCTGCTTGAAGTCATCCAGCAGGAGTCTCTCTGCAGGAACATCGAGGCCAGGTTTCGAAAGAAGAATGGCGAAATCTTCTGGGTGCTGATATCGGCATCCGTGATCGAAATCGAGGGCGTTGCCTGCCTCCTCGGCATAAATCGTGATCTCTCCGATGCCAAAGCCGCGGAGGACGAAATTCGGATGCTCGTCTTCTACGACCCGTTGACCCGCCTGCCCAACCGCCGTCTGCTCTTCGATCGCCTGCGGCAATCCCTGGCAGCCGGCATGCGCGATCGCCGCAAGCAGAGCCTGCTGTTCATCGACATCGATCACTTCAAGACTCTGAACGATACACTCGGCCACCAGGTCGGCGACCTTTTGCTGCAGGAAGTTGCCCGCCGCATTGCGGCATGTGTAAGTGAAGCCGACACCGTAGCCCGATTGGGCGGAGATGAGTTTGTCGTCTTGCTCGAAGGCCTCAGCGGGAAAATGGAAGATGCCGCTGAACAGACCGGACACGCCGCCGGCAAAATCATTGCCGCCGGCGGCGAACCATACCTGCTGGCAGGCCGCGAATATCATTTCTCCTTCAGCATCGGCATCACGGTCTATGGAGCTCAATCGGAGAGCGCACACGAAATCTTGCAACAAGCCGAAATTGCCATGTATCAAGCCAAGGCAGCAGGCCGCAACACAATGCGGTTTTTTGCTCCTGCCTTGCAGGCTGCCGTAAATGCCCGCGCTGCGATGGAAGAAGACCTCCGCCAGGCAATAAAGAACGCCGAGTTCGCACTCTATTACCAGCCCCAGGTCGATTCAAAAGGCTTGATTGGCGCCGAGGCCCTGGTCCGTTGGAATCACCCTGAGCGCGGCCTGCTGGCGCCAGAAGAATTCATTGCCCTGGCCGAGGAGACAGGTTTGATATTGCCCCTCGGAGATTGGGTTCTGGAATCTACCTGCAAGCAAATCGCGGCATGGAAGCATCGGCGGGAAACGGCCCACATCGCCCCCGCAGTCAACATCAGTGCCCGCCAGTTTCGCCAACCGGCGTTCGTGGACCAGGTGCTGGCAGTCCTTTATCGCACCGGCGCAAATCCCAGAAACCTCAAGCTCGAACTCACTGAAAGCATCTTGCTCGAAAACGTCGACGACGTGATCGAGAAAATGTCTGCCCTCAAATCGCATGGCTTGACATTTTCGCTCGACGACTTCGGCACCGGCTATTCCTCTCTGTCCTACTTGAAGCGGCTGCCCCTCGACCAGTTGAAGATTGACCGCGCCTTCGTCCGCGACATTCTCGTCGATGTCACCAGCGGCGCCATTGCGCAAACCATCGTTTCACTCAGTCGCGCGATGGGCTTGTCGGTCATCGCAGAGGGCGTGGAGATCGATGAGCAGCGCCAGTTTCTCGCTATTCTCGGCTGCCACTCATTCCAGGGCTACCTGTTCAGCCCCCCGCTCCCGCTGGAAGATTTTGAGCGATTGTGGCTCGCCCCTCTGCCTCAATCTGCTTGAAATCTTTCCTTACGATGCATCCTTGTGGACAACATATTCGTCCAGCAGTTCCGCCACCAGCACCGCCGTGGGGACCGAAACCAGTGCCCCCAGAACGCCGGCAAACGCGGAGCCGAACAGCAGCGAGACCAGAATCGCCAAGCCGGGCAGGCCTACCCTGCTCTTCATGATCCGCGGAACAAGATATGAGTTTTCCACTTGGAGATAGATCAGGTAAAAGACAGCAACGCCCAGCACCCGTCCCCATGAGTCGATGGCCGCCACCAGCAGCGCAAGCCCAATGCACACAGCAGCGCCCACAATCGGAATAATGTTCAACCATCCGGTCAGCACGCCAAGTGCATACGCATAGCGGACATGCAGAGAAACATAGACGATCGTGCTGCAGACCCCAAGGATGAGCATAAGGCTGCCCTGGCCAACTAACCATCTGCCCATGCGAACCTCCGCGCGTTGCAAAGTCTCGTCGAGCCGCGCGCGCTGGTCCTGGGGAAACAGCGAAAGGAACCACCGGTAGGCCTGAGCTCCTTCCAGAATGAAATAGACGGTCAGGATAAAACCCATGATGGTCTCGAACAGCGTGCCCGCCCAGTCTCTGATGGAAATCAGCAGATAAGTGGCCGCATTGCTGGCGAAATTTTGAAGCCGGGAACTGACATCCGCGGTATTCAGGTGTTCCGCCATCGGAAAGCTTTGCAGCCTCTGCAAAATACTGGGCAGGCGTGCCGGCATCTCCCGGCCGAACTCCTGCAAGTCATTGATCACCGGTGGCAATGCAAGAAATCCGAAGGCTGCAATTGCTGCCACCACGCCCAGCAGCAGATAGAAAATGGCTGCGCCCTTGAACGGTCGCCAGCGGCCAATCCGGAAGCGCGACGTCGATCGGACGATGGGCGCCAGCACCACCGCAAACAAAGCGCTCACATAAAGCAGCACCAGCACGTCACGCACAAGCCAAGCCAGGTAACAAGCCAGGGCCAGGATGAACGCGAACACAATGTCGCTGCGAAAATCGCGCATCGCACCGCCGGGACTAGTCTTCATCGTATTTCCAAGTGAGCCCTGGCAAAGTATTCATCCTGTTCACTGTTCACTGTTCACTGTCTCACTGATCCCCGCTCAGAATCGAGCCCACAATCCCGCCCAACAGCCCGCCGCCTACGCCGGCCGCGGTCGTCTGCCGTGCTTCTGCGCGCGGCAGGTACTCACCAATTTGATGCGCCAGCCGCGAAATCGGCAGCGTCTGCAGCCACACCTGTCCCGGCCCTGTCAGCACCGCCAAAAACAGCCCGTCTCCACCGAAGACCATGTTCCGGATGCCGGGAACCATTGTGATCTGGAACGCCACCGACGATTGAAATGCGCCAACGTGTCCCGGATGCACGCGCAGTGTCTCGCCCGGCGCAAGGTTTTTCACAATCAGTTCGCCGCTCAACTCCAGCCACGCTGTTCCCACGCCGCCAACCTTTTGCAGCAGAAACCCGTCGCCGCCAAAAATGCCCGCGCCCAGCGACTGCTGAAAACCCACCCCGATAGTCACCTGCGGCGTAGCGCACAAAAACCCGTGCCGGTGCACCATGTACTCCGGCCCCTGACCCAGCTCGACGGGCACAATATGCCCTGGAACCTTGGTGGCAAACGCGACCTCGCCCGGATACTGGAAGGCCCGGTACTCGGTCATGAAGATGCTTCCGCCGCCGGCCACCCGCTTTAACACCCCAAACAGGCCGCCGCCTCCACCCATCTGCGTATGCGTCGCCATCTGGACCGATCCTGTCATCCAGGAAAGCTCTCCGCTCTCTGAATACACGCTCTCGTTGGGATCGAGTTGCACCTCAAGCACTGGCATGGTCGTGCCCTGAATCCGTGTCTGCATGGTAAGAACCTCCTATCACGGACAGTGTACCTGTACCGAGGCGCCTGTCCAGACACAAATTCAGATTGCAATCAGTCGCCCTGGTCACCGGGATGCCGGGCGTCCCATCTTCACCGATTCGCGTCTCCTTCGGAACCGATCAAGGCGGGATATTCACCACGACAATCCCTGATAGTTCTCCATCGACTCCAGCCAACCCACCCCAAGAGCCCCGTGCCCCATTCTTGCGGATTGTTTCTGCCGCAAGGGTGGGAAGCCACAGCCCTCAACCAGCAAAACCACTTCCATCATTGATTCTTTTTCAGATGCACCCCCAGAAACTTCTTAATCCCCTCCAGGTTCGCCGCATAGAACCGGGGATCGGCCCAGAACGTATGCTTTCCTCCCTCGGCCTGGAAGAACTCGACCGGCACATTCGCAGCCTTCAGCGCATTGGTAAAAGCAACCGCCTCAGCGAACGGCACGCTCTGATCCACCGTCCCATGCCCCACATAAAACGGCGGCGCGCCGCCATGCACATGAAACTGCGGCGAAGCATCCTTGCACTCCCGCGGCATCGCCGTGCACTTACCGCCCAGATAATCCGCCACCGAGGTCGACACCGTCTCGTCCTGCGCCGTCAGGTCCAGCGCTCCGTTCAGAATCACTGCCGCCTGCACCCGCGCTTGCGCGCCCGCCTTCGCTTCTTTTGCAGATGGCGCAGTGTCAAACGTCGCCCCCTCCGGATCGAGCGCCACCAGCGCAGCCAATTCCCCACCCGCGGAACTGCCCGCCACGCCAACCCGCGCAGGATCAAGTCGATATTCAGCGGCGTGTTCGCGGAAGAACTTCACCGCAGCGAGCGATTCATGGAACGAAGCCGGAAAATGCACCGGGTCCACATCGTATTCGATCGTGAATCCCACGTAGCCATCCTCAGCCAGAGCCTTGATCAGCTTGATCATCTGGTTGCGATCGCCGTTCTTCCAGCCGCCGCCGTGGATGAATACAATTCCCGGAAAAGGCCCAGTGCCTTTGGGGATGTAAACATCCGCCTTCAGCGGCCCCTGAGCGCCCTTTGTGTAGGTCACGTCACTGGTGACAGTAAAGCCCTGTTCAGGCGAAGCATTTTCGCCCGCTTGCGCACGCAAAAACTGTGAACTGCTCAACAACAGAAGTGCGCCCAGCACCATAACCATCTTCAAACGCATGTGTGGATTCCTCGTGAGTCATCCTCAACCGGCGTTGAAGTAAGTGTCAAGCAGCAATGGCGTTCACGGAATCCTCTGAAGAAGTCGACGCTTTGAAAGGGCGCGGATTTAGCCGCCTCATAAGTCGAGGAAAAATAATTGAGGGCTTTAACTCCTGAGGGAATGTCCATCCCCAAACCGCGCCGGTGCCCCATTCAAGTCGCGTCCTTTGCGGCTTGAGTGGGATAGTAGAAACCCAAACACCGGATCTCTCACTAACGCCTTGTGCCCCATTCAAGCCGCGCCTTCTGCGGCTTGAGTGGGATAGCCGCAATCCAGCCGACCAGATCCCCCTAAGCCCCGCCCGCCAAAATAATCTTCGAAGTCGGCCACGGCGATCCCTCGGCGTTCTCAACGGTCACGCCAAACGCCTTCGCCTCCACGCCCACCGGCAACTGCGGCAACACCAGGCTCGCACTTCCCGCCGCATCCGGCCAGAACAGCCCCGCCGGAATCGGCGCCTTCCCATTCGCCGGAATCACCCAAAGCTCATAAGCCTTGTGCTCCGGCAGCGGTCCCATGTTGCTGGCCTGGAAGATCAGCCCGCCGCGCTCCGCAAGATAAACCGCACGCGCACTCGGCACCGGCGCCGCCTTGCCGGCCGTCAGCACCACTCGCTGCGCCTTCGGCGCCGTCAACACTTCGAGCACCTCTTGCGCATGCGCATTCGCCGCGGTCAAGTCCGCCAACTCGTGCGACTGATTCTTGAGCTGCTGATTCAGAGAATTGATCTCCACTCCCAGCGTGATCGCAATCAAAGCCAGCGCAGCCGCCGCAGCCCACGGAATCCACACGAGCGGCCTGCGCGTCTGCTCCCTGCTGATCGAAATCACCGGCGCCTGCGTGGCCTTCCCCGGCGTTGCCGGAGCGCCTGAGATTCTCCCGATGAATCGCTGTCGCGCACCTTCAGGCAGCGGATGCTGTTCCACGCTCATGGCTACCACCGCAAGATCTCCTGATACCTTCCCGAGTTCGGCCCGGCAGGGGGCGCACTCCTTTACATGCGAACGCACCGCCGCTGACTCCTCCTCAGAGCAGCCGTGCATCGCAAAGAGAGCCAGGTCTTCTTGCGCGATATGTCCGCCGTCCATCATGCTTCCAGTGCCTTTCGTAAACTTGTCAACGCCGTTCTGATCCTGGTCTTCACCGTCCCCAGCGGGTCGCCGGTTCTGGCCGCAATCTCCGAGTGGCTCAGCCCCTCAAAATAAGCCAGCTCCATCGACGCCTGCTGTTCCACCGGCAAACCCTTCAGGACACCGCGCACTTTTTCGATCATCGAATTCCGCTCGAACTCCGATGCCAGGTTTGTCTTTGAAACCAGCACCACGTCATCCACCGTCTCCGCAGGCCTTCTGCGCCGCAGCGCATCGATCGCCCGGTTCCTGGCCATCACTGCCAGCCACGCTCCCAGCGAGCCGCGTCCCTCGAGAANNGCGGCTCCCGCCACACCTTCAAGAGCACTTCCTGCATCACGTCTTCCGCGTGTCCCGGATCCTGCAACACCCGCAATGCAACCGAGTACACCATGCGCCCGTACCGATCGAATATCTCCGTCATCGCCTGCTGATCGCCGCCGCGCACACCATCCAGCAAGCGCGCATCGACAGCCGGAGCGACTCCAGCCGTTTCCAATTCACCTGGAGCTCTGTCAACAGAACGACTGACAGCCGTGATCGGATTGGAGGGGTTTTCTGTCATCGATTAAGAGGGTCGCCAAGAAGGAAGGCGGCCCGGGGTGTGCCTGCTTGCGCCATTCTAATGATCGCCATGCTGAAGGTCCAATTGTTTTCGAGCGCCCCTGGAACGATCTCCCGCCTCCGCGCTCCGGAAATCGAACACGCACGGCAAATGGGCCACAGCAACTCCCCGGCCCATTCCCACGCACCCGACCACGCCTCTCAAACCAGCCGCAATTGAGGTACGTGTCAAACCGCCCTATCGGATTTACAGCATTTTCGAGTTGAGNNTGACATCCATCGCAACTGTAAATTCCCCGGCCTGCGCGTCGGCTTTCTACCAGGCCAGCAACTCATCGCCCGAAGTCGGCGACAGAAACGTGACCGCAGCCGGAAGCGGCCGCACCGAGTCCCCGAAGAATTCAATGCTCTCCGGACCCGCTGCCCTGGCTCGTTCCAGCGCCTGTTCTGCCTCGCGCAAAACCACTACCGGCGAACGGCCGATACTGGACGCAAGCCCAAAGCATGCCGAAAGCCAAATCGACTCCCCCGCCACATGGAATGGCAAGCTGAATACATCCATTCGTAGCCTCTCCGCCAGCATCATGGCGTTGGTCGCACTACAGCCAGGCAGCACCACCAGAAATTCGTCCTTGCCCGGCCGCCCCAGCACATCGTAGCTGCGCAGCAAACGCGTCGTCCGCCGCACCACCTGGCACAGCAGTTCGTCGCAGGCATCCACGCCGAGCCGCGAATTCCAATGGCCAAAATCGTCAATATCGAACAGAACCAGGCACAGTGAGCTGTTCTGCCTCTGCACTCGGTCGGTCTCGCGAAANNAGCATGGCCAACAGCGCCTCGCGGTTATACACGCCGGTCAGCCGGTCAAGCTGCGCATTCGTTGCGGCAGACTCGCGAAGCGTGTCCAGTTCGTGCGCCAGGTGATGCGTGCGCATCACCATGTCCAGCCGAAGCTGCCAGTAGGCCATCTCATCCGCGCGAAGAATCAGATCGTCGATCACGCCTTCCGACAACCGGTCGATCCATTCCTCGGTTACACTGTCCGAAATCACGACAATCGGAAACCGCTTGCCGCCAGCCTCCGCGCTTGCCGCCGCCAGCAACTGCCCCATCGCCATGCCCGGCAGCTTCGCATCCAGCAGCGCCAGCCCAAGCGGTTTGGGCGCGGTCATTGCAGCCAGCGCGGCATGCGCAGAGAGAACCACCTCGACCCGCGCCCNNCCGCGCCCCCATCGCCCTCAGCTCAGATTCAACAGCAGTCAGCAGAGCAGGCTCGGGCGAAGCGAGCAGGAACGTGAGTGGTTTGTTTGCAGGCATCCTGGAATGTCTCCGTACTGGATGCATCGGCACAGATTAGAAAAAATTCAGATCGCAGAGATGAATTTTTTGGGCTATCCCAATGACGAATGCCCGCATTCCTCATGCCCAAAGTAATGCACGCGGTCACTTCCTCCCACTCCGGAAGTGTGCAC
>PKXI01000095.1 GCA_003133425.1 Acidobacteriaceae bacterium | reverse complement strand
TTTCCAGAGCCGCCACCTCATACGAGCCAATTGAAGGGACAGTGAACTCGATGGTTCTTCCCTGTTGTTGGAAGGGCAGCGGCTTCTCTGCCCTTAGCAGGGAGGCCCTCTTGATCCTTACATCACGCGGTAGCTCAAGCCGAACTTTCTGTGGCCCCAATGTTACCGGTTTGCGCATTTTGCCTCGAAACGCGTTGGGGCCATTGTAGTTCACAAAATGGAGCGCAAAGCCCGCTTCGGTCTCCCATGCGCATACGTCCAAGAGTCCTTCGCCCTCGACCTTCACAGGATTGCGATCTGCCAGTACCCACTGAATGGTATTGAGAAGCTGGCGGCCAAGATCCCAGTTGTCCAGTCTCCAATACGAAGCGTCCACGTCACCGGGCAGGTAAGCCAGGCGGGACTTTCCTCTCTCCTGCAGCACCACCGACTGTGAATTCGTTGGCGGTTCTCGCATGTAAACGGCCTCTGTCGGATAACCAGGGTACGGATTGATGAAGGTCATGATCGGATTTGAAATGGGCGCCAGCGGGACACGCCACACCGGACCGGCAATCCACTCCGTCTCTTCAAAGCCTGCAGTGATGGCGTTTCGCTGACAAATCTTCTGAAGATGCACGGAAAGAATGCCCTGCGCCGCTTTATACTCCGCGCGTTGGCGCGGGCCAGTCTTGCTGATGCCGAACAGAGGCCCAAGTGCGAAGTCGGCCCTCGGCTTGCCTGATTCGTCATACAACCCAGTTTCGAAGGTCGCCAGCAGCGAACCGCCGCGCTCCACGAATTGCTCAAGAACTCGACATTGCGCATCGCTCAGCAAGGCAATGTTGGGAAGAAGGAGAGCTTCATACCTGCTGAGACTTTCCCTTGAGAGATCCTCCTCGTGGATGAACTCAAACGGTATGCGAGCCTCAACCAGCACCGCATACATGCCCTCAATCGAGTCTGTCTTGTCTTCGTCAGAGGGAGCGCTATACATATTCGTTGACTTTGGGGCCACGAGGACCGCGACCTTCGCCAGTGACTGGACATTGTGGAAGTGCTTGTCATGGCTGGCTTGCCAACTCATGAAGTCTCGACCGAGCTTCTGCCAGCGACGATCTTCCTTGAATCCCTGCTCCAGACCGAGCCAGTGATACCAGATGATCCCGCCTGCGGCCGACGTTTGCGCCATGCGGCACTCGACTTCAGCCGGCTCTTCTGCCACATTTCTCCACATGATGCGCCGTGTCCGCGAATAGCTTGCTGTATCGGCGGCGACGGCGCGGTCACCCATGAGACAGCGCGCAAACTTCACCTGCTGCGCGTCCTGCCACACAGGAGCAACTACGCCTTGACGGGCCTGGTTATCCGCCGTATACCATTGCGCAGTCCGCGTAAGCGCCCATTGATCCAGGCCGTTTTCCTTCAGGCCGCCACCCAAGTTGCAGCTGTAAAAGCCATTCGGGTTCTTCTCGGCAACTATGCTCTTGTATCGGTTGATGAGATTGACGGCGCTGGCCATCAGCGCGTCTTTGTATGCTTTCGATTGCGGGTCGCCAATCTTGCGGCAGGTCTCGCAGTAGCATACCTGCATCGTGGGCCAGCCGTTCATGTACATACCATCAAGGTCATACCGCGCGTTCAGTTCGCGCATGATCGCAGGATGAAACTCCGAAAACTGACCGCTGAACTGGCAGGTGANNCCTTATCGCGACGGAACCAGAGTGGATGCACCTCCAGTAGCTTGGGATCGAGCCATTGAACGTCGGGGCTCATGCGGCCGTAGACGCGAATCCCGCGGTCCTTTGCAGCTTTGAGGCAGTCTCCAAACAAGTCTCGCCCGTTGAGATATGGGCTGCGCCGGAAGAAAGGGATATTTGTAGGATAGAAGGCGATGGCGCTTGACACCGAGAGGGCCACTGCCTCGACCTTTGCCGAGGCCCAATAGTCGGCCCACTCCTCGACGTTGGCATTGAGGGGGTCCTTCTCGTTGAAGTTAGTCTGCCCGACTCGCCGGATCTTTTGGTACCAGGGAATTTCTGCAGCTTTGGGCTTTGGTGTCTCTGCACTTATTATGCCGAAGGTAGATGGCATGGCTATCCCAAGGGCCGTACCCGCGCCCATAAGGGTGAATTCCCGTCGATTTGGCTTCATAAGTCTCTCCTCTCCCGGCTCCGCTGACCGAGAAGCATTGTGGTGATCGGTCGATCCCTGCGCTCGATCAGCGACACGCTTTCCTTCTGCTGCCGTAGACGCGCGGAGCCGCTTGCAAGGAGTCCAAATCCGTGACACTCAAGCGGGCCGCAATGATGGCCATTTTGCGGCATAAAGAGCGCCGCGTGACCAGTTGCATACAGAGTTGCTTACGCCCGCTTTGACTCTTTCATGCGGTTGATTTGGAACGGACCGTTGTGGGCAGGCAAGAATGAAAGCGCCACGATGTCCAAGGCCGAGATTCCTGTGGCACGTCAAGCTTCTGACGTGCCACAGGAATTCAGACTAGAAGTACAGCTTCGCAGCGATTTGAATCTCTCTCGATGCGCGTTGGAACAACAGGGGTGATCCTGCGCTCGTAATTGTGCCGGCGGCCGCATTGCCGATCGTCGAGTTCGGATTGTTGAATTGTGGAGTGTTGAAGGCATTGAAGGCTTCTGCGCGGAGTTGCAGTCGCCGCACGCCGCTCTCATCAAATCGGACATCTTTGAAGAGAGAGAAGTCAAACTGCTTTGTCCCGGGTCCATAGAGAATGTTTCTGCCCGAGTTACCGTAAATATAGTTGCCGGGAGAAACGAAGTCTGCCGTATTGAACCACGTTTTGATGGACTGATTGGCAGCCTTCCCGGAGCCGATACGGTTTGGCCACTGAGTGACGCTGGCGGAATTCAGCAGGCTTGTCGCCATGACGGGAGTGAAGGGGGAGCCCGTGGAGAATGAATCGATGCTGTTCAATTGCCAGCCGCCAATGAGAGCATCCTCGATGCCGTGAGCCCCTGAGCCGAACTTCATTTTGCTCCCAAAGGGCAACTTGTAAGACCAGCTTAGAACAGCATTGTGGCGGACGTCGAAATCTGAATTACCTCTATATAGGCTCNNTGACCGAGAGTGTAGGCTCCCTGGAAGTCAAATCCGGAGGAGAGGCGGTTCTGATAGGTCACTTGCAGTGAGTTATATTCAGAGTTCGCGCAGTAACAATTCATGGTTCCGTCAGAGAAGTTAGGAAAGGGACGCCGGCTTGCAACGGCGCCAGCTCCCGGTGTGGCCTGATTGATATTCGGGTTGACGAGGATGTGGAATCCGGTCTGGCCGACGTAGGCTATCGAAACCACATCATGAGAGGTAATTTGCCTTTGGAGGTTCAAGTTGTACTCGTGGGCCGATGTGTTAGGATTCCTGCGCTCATAGGCCTGAAAAGCGCTGCCCAAAGTCGGAAATAACGTGGGGTGTCTGGCGTCAACTAATC
>PKXI01000046.1 GCA_003133425.1 Acidobacteriaceae bacterium | reverse complement strand
TTTCCGCAGCCTGTAAAGCCCTTTATTGTTTTGGAAACTCGAGTGTCAGGGCTGAAGCCCTGACCTACCATTCCCGGCCAGTCGCTTGTGTGAGTTCCTTTGCAGACGGCAGAGTTCGTACTACTGAAACTGCACCACTACGCGGCGGCGCTGCGTGCTAAAGCGGGATTCGTGTAGCATCGGAAACAGATGCGGCGTGGGGTTTCAATCTTCCTGGTGCTGTGCTTTGGGCTTGGGCCCCTGACGGGGATGCTCGAGGCGAGCGACGAGTCGCGTCTGCCGGCGTGCTGCCGGCGGCACGGAGCGCATCACTGCGCTATGGCCATGCAGATGGCTGCGATGGTGGCTGGCTCGACGCCGATGCTGACTGCGCCGCCTACCTGCCCTTCGTTCCCCGGGTTCGCGGCGGGACCTTGTACGCCAAGACATGCGCTGGCGGCGGCTGTTGCGAGCTTGCCGGTTCTGATGGCGCGGCTGCACTCGGCTACTCGAAGCTGCTGCGACGCGCGGATGACGCCGATTCGTACACACGCTGGGCGCGGACCTCCTGTTTCAAACCTGAGCTAAACAACTTCGGTGAATGCTGTTGTTCTGGTTTTGCGGGGCAAGGGGCTCAGTCCATTCCCTGCCTGAGCGGACGGGTTGCGCGCCGCTGTTTGCGGGCTGCGATGGTGACTTGCGTTTGAGTTGGCTCTTCCCTTGAGGTCGTTCATGCGTCGTCTTTATTTTTCTGTGGCTGCGGCTTTGCTGCTGGCCGCTTCCGTTCCCGCATGCGCTACGGTGTTTGCCACTGTGCATGGGGTGGTTCACGACCCTGGGCACCGGCCTGTGGTTGGCGCGGAGGTGAGGCTTCAAGCTGCGGATTCGGACTTTGTGCTGCATGCGGTGACGGGGGCCGATGGCGCGTTTGAGATGACGGAGGCGCCCATTGGTGTGTATCGGCTGACCGTTGCGGCTCCGGGATTTGCGACAGTAACGCAGACGTTGACGGTGGCTTCGGGGACGAATCCGGTGCTGCATATTCCACTCGCTGTTGGCGGGTCTACGCAATCGGTGGTTGTGAATGGGTCGGCGAGCGCAGCCGATACGGTGACGCCTGCAACGCTGATTACGCGCGCGATGATCGACGAGACTCCGGGAGCGAGCCGCACGCTGGGCATGGAGATGATTACCGACTACGTACCCGGCGCGTATATGTCGCACAACATGCTGCACATTCGCGGCGGACACGAGACGAGTTGGCTGATCGACGGCGTGGCGATTCCGAACACCAAGATTGCGTCGAACGTGGGGCCGCAGATCGATCCGAAGGATATTGATTCACTGGAGACGCAGCGGGGCAGCTATGCGGCGGATGTGGGCGACCGCACCGATGGCGTGTTCGACGTGCTGCCGCGCAACGGATTCGAGCGCGACCGCGAGGGCGAGCTGCTGGTGTCGGCGGGGAACTTTTTTACGGGCGAGACCGGGCTCTCACTGGGCGACCATACGGAGAAGACGGCGTGGTATGCGAGCGTGAATGGCTCGCGCGCCAACTACGGGCTGGCTACGCCGGTGGCGGCGGTTTATCACGACGCGACAAATTCGCAAAGCGTGTTTGCGTCACTGATTCGCAACCAGACAACGAAGGATCAACTGCGAGTGAATGCGCAGTACCGGCAGGATTATTTTCAGATTCCATACGACCCGGACGCGAGCGATTGGGAGCAGGCGAGCCAGTACTACGAGTCGTACGGATTGCGCGACGGGCAGTTGGAGCGGGACTCGTTTGCGATTCTCGATTGGACGCATACGGTCTCAGCGAAGGCTGAGTTTTCAGTGGCGCCGTTCTACCACTTCAACCAGGCGAACTACGATTCACGCGCAAACGACTTTCCAGTGGCGACTACGTGGCACCAGAGGTCGGACTACGCGGGTGCGCAGGCGGATGTGCGCGCGGATGTTGGGGCGAACAACTTCTCCGGCGGGATGTACAGCTTTTACCAGGGCGAGAACGATTTGTTTGGGCTGGCGATCAACGACAAGAGCTTTGCCGCTAACAGCGTTCCCAACACAGAGGCTGCATCGAAGGCCGGACTGGTAGAGTTTCATGTTTCGGATCACTTGCGCGTGGGCGAATACATTACGCTGATGGGCGGGATGCGGTTTTCGATTTATCGAGCGGGATTCAACGAGAGCGCGGCTTATCCGCGAATTGGGGCGACGGTGAGGATTCCGCGATTGAACTGGGTTTTGCGCGGATTTTACGGACACTTTTTTCAGCCGGCGCCGATTCAGACGGTTTCGAATTCTTTTCTGGATTATGTGGTCAGCCAGAAGGGACAGAATGCTTTTGTACCGCTACCTTCTGAGCGCAACGAGGAGCACCAGTTCGGGATTGCGATTCCGTACCGGGGATGGATGCTGGATGTGGACACGTTCAAGAGCCGCGTGAACAATTTTCTGGATCACGCAAATGTTGGCGAGTCGAATGTCTATTTCCCGATCGCCGTGGATGGGGCGCTGGTGAGGGCGTGGGAGATGACGCTGCGTTCGCCAAGCCTGGCGCGGCTGGGACAGTTTCACCTGACTTACTCGAACCAGATCGCGGAGCAGCGCGGGAACGTGATTGGCGGGTTTGCGTGCAGTGATCCTGCGGACCCGGCATGCAACCTCGGGTTCGATTACACGCCCGTGGATCACGATCAACGCAATACGCTGAATGCGGGGTTCACGGCGAATCTGCCGGCACACACGTGGTTTGCTACCAATGTTTACTACGGATCGGGGTTTACGAATGGGCTGGCGGGGTCGGGCGTGGGACCGTATCAGGGCCGGTATCTGCCGGTGCATACGACGTTTGATGTGTCGGCGGGACATGCGTTGGGCGAGCGATGGAAGGTGTCGGCGTCGGTGTTGAATGTGACCAATCATCGCGTGCTACTGGATAACTCGATTACGATTGGTGGGTTTCATTGGAATGATCCGCGGATGATTTCTGCGGAGGTTCGGTACCGATTTCATTTTTGAGTGGGTGGGATTTGTGGGGGTCTTTGAAGGAAGTTTCCCTCAGGGGCTAAAGCCCATCGAGATTTTTCTTGATTAATGTACGGGCTGAAGCCCGTAGCCTTCGCTGAAGCTCGCACCCTTCACTAAAGTCCGCGTCATTCAAACGGGTTTGATGTCGAATTTGCCGATTTTATTTGCGGATGGATTAGGATGGGAAACCATGGCGAGCGTATTTGAAAAACTCAATTTGAAGGATCGGCAGGAGATGGTGGTGCTGAATGCGCCGGCGAGCTTTGAGGCGGAACTTGCGCAGGTTCCGGTGATGACAATTCATCACAGTTTGACGTCGGTGGCGGAGACGGGATTTGTGCTGGCGTTTGTGACGAAGAAGAGTGAGGTGGACGCGCTGGTAGCAAAGGTGGCCAAGTGCGCCAAGGACGATGCGGTGGTGTGGTTCGCTTATCCGAAGGGGACGTCGAAGAAGTACAAGTGCGATTTCAATCGGGATACGGGTTGGGATGAGCTGAAGGCCGCGGGGTTTGATACGGTGCGGGCTGTGGCGATTGACGAGGACTGGACGGGGTTGCGATTCAGGCGGGTGGAGTTTATCAAGGCGCGGAAATAGCGAGCGCGCGATTGATTCGGCACTCGTCTGCTGCGGCGAGGTGATGTAAGAGCAAATGCAGGTCCTTC
>PKXI01000147.1 GCA_003133425.1 Acidobacteriaceae bacterium | reverse complement strand
AGTTTATGCAAATAAGACGCGGGTCGAAGACTTGTGCAGAGTTTCCCTAGAAAGTGAAGTGAACCGCGACTTGCATGCTGCGCGGGCCGCCTCCGCCCAGGTAGGGGTTGCCGCTGCCGACATCGGGTGTCGCCGTGGTGGCCAGAAACTGGGTCCCGCTGGTCGCCGGATCGGAGCCTGCCACGAGGCGACTTCCCACTGTGTGGGTGTTGCCGAAGACATCGATGCCAAAGCCGGGCAGCAGCGGGTTGGAGAAATTCGGGTGATTGAAGATGTTGAAGAAATCGGTGCGAAGTTCCATCGCCACCTTTTCGGTAAGATGCGAGGTCTTGGTCAAAGAGAAATCGAAGTTGGTATAGTTCGGCGCATTGAAGGCGTTGCGGCCCTCGCTGCCAGGATGGCTGGTGCCGCTGACGCACGCATTTGCTGAACTATCCCATGTGCAGGGCGCGGCGAACGCCGCCATGTTCAGCAGGTTGGTGCCGTGTGCGCCGGGGTATGGATTGCCGATGATGTCCGGCCGCCCATAATATTCCCCGCTGCCGTTGTAATCGCCTTCAAACAGGTAACTGACCGTATAGGGCTGGCCGGTTGCAAAGTTGAACATGCCGTCCAGTGCCCATCCGTTGAGGATTTTCTGCGCCTTGTCGAAGTTGGGAAGGTTGTATGTCCAGTACCACTGAAAGCGCTGACGCACGTCAAAGTTGGAACTGGCGCGTTCGCCGTGAGGATTGAAGCTGTTGTCGGGCATTGAAGCGTTGGGAACAAAGTCCAGGCCGTCGCTGGCCGTATCAATTGAGTGTGCCCAGGTGTAGTTCACCGTGGACGTGAGACGGTGCCAGTTCTGCAGCTTCAGCGTGCTCTGAAGCGAGTTGTAGTTGGAGATCGCGCTGGTCTCGATCTGGTTGACGTAGTAGAGCGGAATGTCGATGTACGAGCCCACTGAGTAGGTTGGGTAGCACTGCTGGCCATAGGTAATCTTCTGACCGTTTCCGCAAAGATCCACGCTGCCCGACACGTTGTTGACCTGGTTGAGATCGCGGAAGTGGAACAGGTGGCGTCCCTGCGAGCCCACGTAACCGACCTGGATGGCAACCTTGCTGGCGACCTGCGACTCAATGTTGAGATTGTAGGAGTAGTATCTTGGCGTCACGAGGCCCTGATCCACAGTGAATACGCTGCTCGGCGAGTAGTTGCCAAAGATTGGAGTGCCGGAAGTGATGGTGGAGACAACCGGCGATGCGAAGCCGATGCCGTTGAATGCAGGCCCGGCTTCTCCGGCGTTGGTATTGTAGGCCTGGTTGCCCACGAAAAAGTCCTGTGAGGAGCTGTCGTAGAAGATACCGACACCGGCCCTGACGACCAACTTGCCATTACCCATTAAATCGTCGGCCATGCTGAGCCTCGGCGCAATGTTGGTCAAGTCCTTTGGATAGAGCGACGCGGGGCCGCCGGTGGCGCCCACCGTTTGCAGTCCCCCGGTTTTCACATTGAAGATGCTGAAGGCGTTGTTCTTGGCGCCGATGACTCCGAAGTAGTCCCACCGCAGGCCATAGTTGAGTGTGATTCTGCTGCTCATGTGCCAGGAATCGAGTAAGTAGGCCCCCATGCCGTTCTGATAGGAGTAGCGCGTGCCTTCTCCTTCGGCGGAACTGCCGCCGTCGATGTTGCCCGCAAGAAAATTATCGAGGGTGTCGAAGACCAGCTTGCCGCGATGTCCTGAATCGATGAAGCTGTTGATGAAAGTGCGCCGCCACTCGTAGCCAGCCTTGTAGCTATGCCGGCCTTTGACGAGCGAGACGTTGCCGAAGAGTTGGTAGTTGGTGTCGATGCGGCCGCGTGAGTCGCTGGCGGTGGCGCCGATGGGGCTGTACGCGCCGATGTCGATGGTCGGCAACCCCATGTCGCGCGATGAGAAGTTCGGCGGCAGAGTGTTGAGGCCGAATGCGGAGTTGGGATTGAGGCTATTGTCCTGCGGCAGGAATTGCTGCAGGAATCGGTTGTAGCCGCCGCGAACTTCGACGATCAGGTTCGGCTTTGGAATCGAGGTATAGGAGAGCGAAACGATGTTGACATGCGTTGGAGTGGAGGTGTTGTAACCCGGTGCGCTGCTGCCCGTATAGAGCATGCCCAACGGAAAGCTCTGCATGCCATGGCTGTAGAAGTAACGTCCGGTGAGCAGGTCGCCGGGGCTGAACAGCTGCAGATGCTGATCGGCCTTGGCGATGATGTTGTCGCTGTTGTTGGTGAAGGGCGTGGTGAAAGTCTCACTTCCGCCGGTCAGGGGTAGGGTCCCCCAAGGATTGGTCTTGAGCAGGTTCTTGATCACCGGGTTGATGGTTCCGCCCCCGGATGTATAAGCATTGATATTGGTTTGCGTGGGCACCGTGCCCAACTGGGGCAGAGCGCCGCTTTCTCTCTGCGCTTCATAGGCAACCGTGAAGAACGAATTGTCTTTCACGATGGGGCCGTCAAACAGGCCACCGAACTGATGGTTCGTAAACGAATTTTTGGGCTGGGCAGAGGTATTGAAGTAGTTGCGCGCGCTTAACGCGCCGTTGCGGAAATACTCAAACGCACTGCCATGAATCGTGTTGGAGCCGCTCTTGGTGACGATGTTGACGGTGGCGCCCGCGCTGCGGCCGAACTCGGGCTCTGGGCTGCCGGTGACTGGAATCTCTGCCAGCGCATCCACGGGAAGAATGGTGGAAGGGGCACCCCAGACGCCCGCCTGATTGATTGACGGCAGGTTGCGATAGCCGTCGTTCATGTCTGTGCCATCGAGCAGATAGTTATTCGAGCGGCCGCGGTTGCCGTTGAGACTGAAGAGTCCGTAGGAGCCTGCGGATTCGGTGGATCCGACAGGATCGCTGGAAGCGCCCGGAACGAGTTCAAGCAGCTTGGTATAGTCGCGTCCATTCACCGGCAGCTCGGCTGCCTCGGATGCTTCGATAGTGCCACCTGTCGTGTTGTTGGTCGTCTCCACCAACGGAACATCGGCGGTGACCTCGACTGTTTCCTGGACCCCTCCGGTAGCAAGCCTGGCATCAGCGCGCGACGCCGAACCTACGCTGACGGGAATGTTGGTCAGCGTGGTGGTGCGGAAGCCGTCCCTCGCGATGGTGATGCTGTAGGTGCCCAGCGGCAGTTCCGAGGCAACGTACCCGCCCAGGTCATTGGTGGACACCGTACGGTTGAGCCCGGTGCCGGGGCTGAAGACCTTTACCTGAGCCCCTGGTATGGCGGCTCCAGTGCTGTCGGTGATCGTCCCCTGGATGCTTCCGCGGAAGGTCTGGGCATTTGAAGCACAGACGAGGATGAAGGCGAAAAACAAATACAATACGGCTGTCGTGCGGCTTCTCATCGGGCCGTGCTCCTGGGACTTCTGATTTACAAGATTGCAAAGATTTTAACACCGAAGCGGCGGATCGCCGATAAGGATGGTATAAAGATTTCTCCCGGCAAACTCATGAAAAGCCGCAGCGCGACTGCTCCCGGCGCGGTGCTGAACCGCCGCGGACTTCGATGCCTGCGTCCCAGCCTGACAACCTGTTGCTATAGAATTCTTAATGGAATTCATCAGCGCGTAACAGTCGACCTTAAAAAACAATTGGCAGAGCGGACCTCCTGAATCAGGACCCGGTGGGCGGGCGTTTATCTCATCCGAGCCTGCGCTGCCCCTCAGAGGTGCTCAAAAGCAGCATCTTTTCAGGCTCGGAAAGGAACGACCATGAAGTACGCCGGATTACTCGTCATGCCAGCCGGATTCTTTCTTACATTGGCCGCAATTGTGCTGTTCAAAGACCCGATGCCGCGCTCAGTCTTCGTCTTCTGCGGCCTGGCCGTCGAGGCACTCGGCTTGACGGTCGCCGTCCGCGGACACATGCTGGCGCGCGGAGACAGCCGCCCATGATCCCGACACTGCCCGTCACTCCTGCTTTGCCACCCGTCATGTCCGACGCTCTGTTCGCGCTTACGCTCGCGCTGCTGCTGCTGGCTCCTCTGGCCATCGCCGGCGTGGCCCTTATCAATGCCGGGCTGGGCCGCTCGCGCTCAGCCGCGCAGGCGCTGCTGGGCAACCTGGCCATCGTGGCCGTCACGGCTATCGTTTTTGCGGTTGTGGGTGCATCATTTGCCGGATGTTTGCCCGGCGGTTGGGGACTTGCGATTCATACGGGCGGCATTTCCTGGGAATGGTTTCACGTGGGTCCGCTTCTGCTCGGCGGCCTTGGCGCGGCCCCGGTTCACTCTCAACTGGCGCTCATTTTTGAATTTCTGGCGGTTGCTCTCGCTGCACTGCTTCCCTGGGGCTCTGGAGCGGATCGCTGGCGGCTGGCAGCCGGCTGCGCAACTGCCGCGGTTACCGCTGCGTTCGTGTTTCCTCTCGCGGCACATTGGATCTGGGGCGGTGGATGGCTCGCCCAGTTGGGCATCAACTTTTCGCTTGGCGCGGGCTTTCTGGATGTCGGCGGCGCTGGGGCGGTGCACATGCTGGGCGGCTTGAGCGCGATGGCGGTGATCTGGATTGCCGGTCCGCGCCGCGGCAAGTTTCCCAAGGAAGGCTTTTCCACGGCCATGCCGGGACATAACGCGGCCTATGTGCTCTTCGGGTGCATGATCTGCCTGGTGGGTTGGATGGCCTGGAATCTGGCCGGCGCGATCCTCTGGCTGAATACGCCCCTGACCGCACTGCCGGCGACCGCAATCAACACCATACTCACTGCCTCCGCGGCGCTGGCGGCTACCTTTACGGTCACCCGCATTCGCTTTGGCAAGCCGGACGCCAGCCTCTGCGCCAATGGCTGGATGGCCGGGCTGGTGGCCTCAAGCGCGTGCGCCGCGATTGTCTCGCCCGGCGCTTCGCTGCTTGTTGGACTTGTGGCCGGAATCGCCACACCGCTGCTGGTCGAGCTGTTCGAACTCGCTCTCTCTATCGACGATCCCTCCGGCGCTGTTTCGGTTCATGCCGCAGCCGGTCTGTGGGGGTTGATTGCAGCGGGACTGTTTGCGCCACGGCCTGGGCAGTTTGTTGCACAGATGGTTGGAATCGCTACCTTGCTTGGCGTATTTCTGCCGCTGGTCTATCTGCTCTTTTGGCTGCTCAACCGTGTTGTTCCGTTCAGGGTGGACCCGGACGGTGAGCGGATTGGCATGGACCTGCACGAGCTCGGAGGCGGGGCTTATCCGGAGTTTGTGATTCACAGGGATGAGTCGTACCGGTAGTGGACGGGCCTTCTGCCGTTGCGACGAAAAACAACCACGGGTCCCCGCCACGGTGGGCACGCATTCGGCTCGCTGCGGTCGCTCAGGATGACATATGTTGTGTACTGGGCTGAATTGCGAAATCCGGCAATGACCCGATCTACTTTGCCCCGATGAGGCGGATGCGCGCGGTGAAGGCGCGGCCCTGGAATTCGCTGAAGGCGCCGTACTGCGGGGAATCCACCACGTTGTTTACAACCGCGGGATTTCCGCTGTCGGTGGCATTCTCCATTACGCCGCGCAGTCCGAAGTAGGCGCCGCGGAAATGGAAGCGCCATTCCAGACCCGGGCTGAGGTTGACGTAATCCGGAAAGCGTTGCGAGCCCGCCACTCCCATGACCTGCAGGCTGGCGTTCACCGGGGTGTAGGGGAAACCGTTGTGCCAGTCGAGCAGGTACACAAAATCCCAACTCTTGCGAAGCTTAGGCAGGGGCAAAGGCAGCCAGCCCCAGGAGATGGTGCGGTTGGGCGTGTCCCAGGCCAAGGGCCCGCTCTGTTGCGCGCCAAGTACAGAAATGGTGGGTGTGTAGTTGAACGCCGCATTGGTGCGCGCCGAGGAGTGAGTGTACGAACCAAACAAGCTGTATCCATTGGCGAAGAGTCGGCGCGCATCGAATTCGATTGAGTTGTAGTGGTCGAGACGTTGATTGGTGAGCAGGTAATTCCCAGAGAGCGCCGCGGGGCCGCTTTGATTCACGTAAGTAAATACATCTGACGTGCGCTTCTGAAGGAAGTTGGCCCCGGCAAAGATGGACCAGGGAAGC
This sequence comes from Acidobacteriaceae bacterium, assembly GCA_003133425.1. The sequence goes on along the minus strand of PKXI01000147.1, from coordinate 40,324 downwards.
TTGTGCTGCAAGCCAAGACTCCAGTTGAGGGCGCAGGCCTCGTGGAGCGAACGGTAGTTGGCGGTGAAGGTCGTTTGCTGCGGCGGGCCCGTTGGATTTATGCCGTTTGCGGCGTAGTAAGTGTCGGAGCGGATGCCTGCAAGGGCGCGGATCAGATATTCCAATTGAGTGTGTTCGTAGTAAAGCCCGATTCCGGCGGAAAGCTTGGTTGTGCCTTCGCTGCCTGGCGGCGAGTAAACGGCGGCTATGCGCGGCGACACAAGCGGGCGGCGGACGATTTCGTCCCAATCGAACCTCAGGCCGGGTTCGATCAGAAGGCCCGCACGCGGCTTCCAACGGTCCTGGGCGTACGCACCGAATTCGACGTTATGGAGAGTGAACGGCGCTGTCGCGGGAAAGGTGCTTTGCCGCAACAGCGTTCCATCTTCGCGCAGATAATTGACCGTCGCGCGCGCGACGCTCTCGTTGTAGCCGACATGGTCGAGGTCGAGGCCAAGCTTCAGATCGTGTTGCCCGGCCCAATGGCGCGGAGGCAAATAGAGAGCCGCGATTCCCTCCGCGCGCTCCGAACGCCCGGACAGATTTTCGAAATAGCTGCCTGCTGTAAGTTCCGGAGTGATTTGGTAGGGAGCATTTCCGTGCGGCTCATAGCCGTCGCGGACGCGAACGACGCCGATGCCAAGGTCAAGCAGCGTGCCTCCGCCGAAGCTCCACTTGTCACGCAGATACGGCAGCCAGGAAATGGTGTCGCGCTTGGTGGTGCTTTGCTGCGGCGTGAGCGAAGAAATGCCGTCGTAACGCGAGTGATAGTCGTTGAAAAGAAGGCCGAAGGTGACGATGTTGGCGGGAGTCAGGTTGGCCTGAAGTTTCAAAAGGTTGCTGCCGCGGCTCACCGAGTCTGTATCGGCGTTGGCGGGAAGTTCAGCAATATATATGTTGTCGTATTCAACCTCGAGGCCGTCGTAGAACCACGCACGGTCGCGCAAGAAGGGGCCGGAAAAGGTAAAGCGGGGAACGAACTTGTCAAAGCGAATGCCGTTGAGGCTGCGGAACGAGGGAACGAAGTTGGTGGCGTTGAAGCGGAACTTGTTGTCGCCCATGCCGGTGTCAAAGGCGAGCACTCCTCCCGTTGAGCGGCCGTACTCAGCCGGGTAGCGGGTTGTCTCCGCATCGATGGCGCGAACTGCATCGGGACTGACCCGCATGCCAAGGACGCCGTTGATCGGGGAGCGGATATCGAATCCGTCGATCTCGTCGAGGGTTTCCCAGGTTTCCGATCCGGCCACGTGCACATGCCCCCCAGAGTCTTGCACCACCCCGGGGTTGAACGGCAGCAGGTAGCGGATGTCGCGGGAGGTCTGATACGGAATGTTGACGATCTCCGGCGTGTTCATGGTGGTCACGTCGGCGGTCTGCTCGGGATCGATGCCGGGGACCGAAGCGGTTACGTCAACCTGCTCCTGCACTATCTGTTCGTGCGTGAACACGATTCGGACGCTGATCTCGCCCGGGTCGACAGCATTCTGAATATCCTGATAGAAGCCGGGCTTGCCGGATCGAATTTGGTAGGGAGCGCCCTGACGGGGAACAAAGCTGCAATGGCCGTCATAATCGGTCCACAGTTGAAGGGGGATCCGTCCTGGTTCGAGAATCGTAACCTGGGCGGCGGGGACGGCGACACCGTTCTCGTCGACAACCGTGAAGTGAACTGTGAGGGCCGCAGGCGCACGGGCGGGTTGCTGCTGCCCGCCTGCGACCACAGCACAGAAGAGAAGAAGTAGAGTGAAGATGACCCGCTTTGCGAAATAAAGACGCGGCATGGAAATGAATTGGGACTTCTGTTCTGATTGCTGTCCCGCCTCGGCGTAAGTATACCGCCAGTTGCTTGGGCGTATTTTGCTTCTCGCATCCGATCGCGCGACAACGATAATTGACGGCAACCTTCGCAAATCAGCGGGGAATCGATCAGCAGCCTGGTAATAGCTTCCTATTCAGGCAAGGGACGCTGTGACATCTCCACCGGACTGGGTCCCGCCTGGGCGAGACGGCGACTTAGTCGCTCAGTTATGACAATGGTCACGACAGCCAGCACAAAGCCGGCCAGAACATCGCAGAGGTAATGGTTGCCGGTGCTCAGCGTGGAAAGGACGATAAGTGCTGCAAAGAGAGAGACTGGAATACGCAACAGGCGGAACCCCCATAGAGCGTGGACACAAAGGATGGCCCAGACGACATGGAATGAGGGAAAGCAGATAACTCCGGACGGATAGCGATATAAATAAGGGCCGGGTTGCCGGATAAGAAGGACCAATGCCTCGCAGTATGCCTGATCGGGTCTTGCCGAGAGGTGAAAACCGAACCATGGCCCGACGCCGGGAAGCAGCGCAAACACCGGCAACCCCAATGAAAAAGCGACCAGATTGGCAGTGAGAAATTTCTGCGCATACTTTACCTTGCCGGTGAGAATCGGCAGCAGGATGGATAACTTCATGAACGGAAAAAGCATGGGATAAGTCTTGTTGATCAGATTTCCCTGCCAATGGTTGGAGGCCCACGCAGCGATGCTGGTTACATTCACGCCAAGCCATCGATCCCATACGACAAAATGCTCGTCCTGCAAGGGAATGCCTATAACTAGCCTGGCTGCGACAGTCACTGGAAATCCGAGCATCAAGGTAAAGAAGAGCGCCCAGAGAACTGTCAGGACCGAGTCGCGCAGATAGAACTTCTCTTTCCCCTGGAGATACAGAATCACTGGCAGCGCCACGACGATTGCCGCACCGAGACCAAGTGCAAGAATGCCTGGATCCGAAACATGGGTTGATGTCAGCAGACAACCCAGCACAGAAACGAGCAGGATTGCGACGCATGCATACGCCATTTGGATATTGAAGCCCGGCTTGAAGAAGCGCTGAACCCAAGATCGACCCTGAGGAGCGGACGTGCTCATCGATATGTCTCCGGGGTTCGCGGGCTGGGGCATGACTCGATCATCATACTAAGTGGAGTATCGCTCTGATTACCCCGGCGGGTTCTAGTACGTTTGTGTCATTGTCAATGGCACCTGAAGAACGATATAGAGATGTCATGTCAGAAATCTCAGGAATGCGCTAGGCACTACTGATCAGCCTAACGGATAGATTTCTTGCCTGAATGGCTCCTTAGTTGGAGGATAGCTTGAATTCGGCAATGTGTCTCGATGCTGAATCTCTCTCTGCCTTCGATTCCGAAAGCAAAATGAATGAGTTAGCCTCCACTGGAAAACAGGTTGAGTTGTCCGTCGTCATGCCGTGTCTGAACGAACGAGAGACCGTGGGCAGATGCGTGCGCAAGGCAGTCACGAGTCTTCGGGAAGCCGGAATCAATGGTGAAGTAATTGTCAGCGATAACGGGTCGACCGATGGGTCGGTTGAGATCGCCGAATCGGAAGGGGCGTTGGTAATTCATGTCGCGGATAAAGGTTATGGCAGCGCATTGAAGGGAGGCATTCTGGCCGCACGCGGAAAATACGTTCTGATGGCCGACTCCGACGACAGTCACGACCTCGAGCATCTTGATCCCTTCCTCGATAAGCTCCGCGATGGTTACGACCTTGTGATGGGAAACCGGTTCAAAGGCGGCATCGAAGAAGGCGCGATGTCCTGGAAAAACCGTTATATCGGAAACCCCGTCCTCTCATTCATCGGAAGGCTTTTCTTTCGAGCAGATGTGGGAGATTTTCATTGTGGCCTGCGCGGCTTCTCGCAGAGTGCCTTTCAAAAGATGGATTTGAGAACCACCGGTATGGAGTTCGCCTCTGAGATTGTGATCAAGGCCAAACTCATGGGGCTGAAGATGACCGAGGTGCCAACCTTCATGAGCCAGGATGGGCGCTCGCGCGCGCCACACCTTCGGCCGTACCGCGACGGCTGGAGGCATCTCCGCTTCATGCTCATGTACAGTCCGCGCTGGCTTTTCCTCTATCCCGGTATTTTCCTGATATTGCTGGGACTGGCTGGATGCGCCTGGCTTCTGCCGGGGCCCCAGTTCCTCCATGGCCTCGAATTCGACGTGCATACGCTTCTTTATGCGTTCGTTTTTGTGCTCCTGGGCTTTCAGCTTGTAGCCTTTGCCGTCTTCACCAAAATATTCGCCATCTCTGAGGGTTTGCTGCCCGAAGACCCGCGGCTCAATCGCGCCTTTCGCTACATCACGCTGGAAACGGGACTGGCTGCGGGTGCCCTACTGATAGTTTTAGGACTTGGTGGCTCAATCTACGCTCTCTCAGGTTGTATCGAGGGAAGCTGTGGTCCCTTAGAAAGTGCACATTTGCTGCGCATCGTCATGCCGTCTGTCTTCTCGCTGACCTTGGGTGTGCAGATTGTCTGCGGCAGTTTCTTCCTGAGCATTCTCGGGTTGCGGCGCCACTGAATATGTTCACAATGGAATGCGGAGCAGAGATTGCGCGGCGCAACTATATCGAAGAGAATGGCTGCCGGGCACGCCGTCGAGGAGATGATGCATGGAAGACCATAGTTCTTTATCAGAGGATCAGATAGACGAACTTCAAGAAAAGGATGCGCCTTCCGAGAATCCACGATTCGCACAGAGTCATGTGGTGTTTACGATTTACGCGCTGGCTCTTGCCGTATCGATTTCCATTTGGTTCATCGCCCTCCGCGCTCCACTGTGGCTGGATGAGACTGGGACGTATTGGCAGATCGACGCAGGTTTCTCGCAAATATGGCCTCGCTTCTTTTTGACTCTTTCCTCCCCCGAGTATGCGTACATTCTTTGGCTTTCAACCAAGCTGATTGGAATCAGCGAGATCGCCCTCAGAATTCCCACTATTCTCGCCATGCTTGGTGCAGCCTATGTGCTATATCTCGCAGCACGCGAGCTTTTTGAGCGCGATATTGCCTTTATTGCCGCTGTAATCTTCTGTCTCAATCCCATTGTCGTTTTTGCGTCCATTGACGTTCGGCCGTATGCGTTCGGGGTGCTGGCAACGAATACGGCAATTCTTATCCTGGTTCACCTGAGGCGCAACAATTCGAACTGGCTGGCGGCGTTGTTTGGAGTAACGGCAGCATCCATTGTCTGGTTTCAGTTTTTGTTCATCGACATTCTGCCAGCCCTTGTTATTTGCTTTTTCGCCGTCAAGGATTGCGACCGCAGAACATTATGGAGACAGTTCGGCGTTGCCCTCGCTGCGTTCGCGATAGCGTTCCTGCCAGTGATTCCCATGATGCTTTTCCTGCTCCACACCAGTCAGGCTCACGTTGGCCAGCCAGCTCCAGATCTGCGGGACTTGATCTTGACGCTCGCGCCTGAGTGGCTTTTTGTCGTTTTGTGCGTCACCGTTTTTGTTGCCTTTCTGGTTCGCGGCGCAGGAGTGCGAGGCTATCCGCTCAACCGGTTTGAACCACGGCACCTGTTGCTTTGCGCGTCCCTGGCGCTCATTCCGCCTCTGATTCTCTATGGCGTGAGCGTGGGTACATCGATTCATACGTTTTCCAGCCGCTACCGTCTGGACGCGATTCCGGGAATCGCGCTTTGTTGGACATTCGTTCTCAGTCGCTTTCGTGTGCGCATTTTGCGATTGTTGTTCTGTGTGACGTTGGTGACGGTGACAGCGTGCATCCAGTTCAGTTCGCCGCTAGCGAAACATCACGACCTTACATGGAAATATGCATTGGAAGTGGCAGAGAAGAACGCTTCAGTAGACAATGCTCCAGTATTGATGTGCAGCGGTTTTATCGAGGCGGACTTCGTACCTATGCCGCTTGATTCTGCGAAAGAAAGTAAACTGCTTGCCCCGCTCTCCTACTATAATCTCAGCGCGCCGGTCATTCCCCTGCCCATGGCGCTCAACGACGAAGCGATGCGGGTGGGATCATCATTTTTGCAGGAGGCTGCACAGAAACACGAACGATTTCTGGCCATGGCACAACACTCTTCCTACAAGACTCTTGATTGGCTTACACAGAATGCTACTGCGACGTACTCAGTCCGCAAGATAGGTGTATTCGACGAAATCGAGGTGCTTGAGTTCGTGCCGCGCACCAGTCCGGCGCACTGAAATGATCGATAAAGGTGTGATGGCAGGACTGCTACGAGGCCGACTGGCCCGTTCTGATTCACGGCAAGCTTTCTCCGTGGGGTAACACCGATCCGGGTTGCCGAATTGGAGTTGTGCTCATTTTTACGGCTTTTGCCCGGAGCCTTGACTTCGGTTGATGCGCAAGAGGCGGTTCAGGACGCGGAGACAAAGATTGAATCGAGATCCGAAGGCTTTGAGGGGCGCGGGTTCGTGAGTCGACGCCCAAACTGCAGGCAAGGACGCTCGACCAAGTAATAGCCGGCGATCGCGAAACACGGGAGTACGATGCCCACCGAAACTGCGAGGATTTGCGGAGTCTGATTGAACCACATAAAGAGTTCCTGCCAGACATAAAGGCTGTAGGAGATGACCCCGATCGACGCGAGTGGCTTCCATGACAGGAAGCGCGATACGTGACTGCCAGGATGTTAAATGGTGGCAGTGAGTAAAACGGCGATGCACACCGATTCCCAAAGAGGCTGAAGTAGTGGGAAAAAGGCCATGGCCAGCAGGAGACCGAGGGTGGCCGGCAGCGCCGCCAACGCAGACCATCGTGAGGCGCGCTGCCGGAATCTTTCATCTGAAAGAACCAAGGCTAGAAAACAGCCAACGAGTAAAGCATCGGCGCGCACTTCGATTCTGTCCCAAAGCGATGCGCCCTGATAAAGCTTCCAGTTGAACAGGCGAAAAATAGCGAAGCCAGATGCTCCTATTGCGGCGAGCCAGCGGGCTCGAAACTTACCGGCAATCAGAAGCAGAAATGGCCAAACGAGGTAGAACTGCTCTTCAATTGAAAGCGACCAAAAATGCCACGCCAGATTGCCGCGCGCAGGCGTCACGTAGTTTCGATAGAAGAGAAGGCAAGCCTTGATCTCGGGCCAGGTGACGAACGGATTTCTTGAATAATGGTTGAGCAAAATCAGGGTCGCAATGAATATCCATGCGGAGGGCATCAGCCGGAAAAAGCGACGAATATAGAATCGTTTGAGATTGATCGGCTCGGCCAGTAGGCCAGTGGTGATGAGGAACCCGGAGAGGACGAAAAAGATGGTGACACCATGCCGCCCGGTTTCTGTCCGCGGCAAAATGTACGCCCTAATGGCGGCTCCCTGGATGTGATCGAACAGCACTAGGAGGATAGCAATGCCGCGCCAGCCATCCAGCGTTGGGATTCGAGTCATAGTCCAATCCAAGGTCTCAGGAACGGTGCGCGATCTCGGAATAATATTGTTGCGTTACTTTTCTACCGGTGGTGCCGTAGCGCGGGGCGCGTCGGATTCCCCACTTATGCAGGACGAAGCCGACGGTGGTGGAAAGCACGCCCAGACCATATTGCACGCTGCGCTTAAAGTTGATTGAGGAGGCTTCTTCAAAATATTTCGTGGGGCAGGAGATTTCGCCGATATGGAAGTCGAACATCACGGCCTGCGCGATCATCTGGTTGTCATAGACGAAGTCGTCGGAGTTTTCGAGCAGCGGAAGGGTCTCAAGCAGTTCCTTTGAGAAGGCGCGGAACCCGGTGTGATATTCGGAAAGCTTGACGCCAAGGAATAGGTTTTGAAAAGCCGTGAGCAGCCGGTTGGCGACGTATTTGTAAAACGGCATTCCGCCTTTGAGCGCCCCTGCGCCAAGAATGCGCGAGGCCAGAACCATGTCATAGACTCCGCTGGCGATCATTCCCGCCATGGCCGGAACCAGTAATGGAGTGTACTGGTAGTCGGGATGGACCATAACCACGATGTCAGCGCCCGCGGCAAGAGCCTCGCGGTAGCAGGTTTGCTGATTGCGGCCATATCCGTAATTGGCGTCGTGGATGAAGGTTTGCACACCCAGCTTCCTGGAGAGCGCGGCGGTCTGGTCCTTGCTGGAATCGTCGACGAGAATCTTGATGTCCACAACATCGGACAGTTCCCGCACTGTTTGTTCCAGGGTCTTTTCGGCGTTGTAGGCCGGCATCACGACCGCAATCCGCTTTCCGTTGATCATGGTTTCAACTCCTGAAACTTCTGCACTTCATGCCGCTGACCGGCACGCGATTCAGAGCCCGGCGGGGCCTACTGCGCAGGCAGGGGGTAGGGTGAAATGGTTGCCGGCTGGGTGTCCATCTTTATCAGCCAGGCCTTTGGAACCCCGTAGTACTGCATCAACTCTCGATTATCGGTTGCGTCCATCTCTCTTGCCCATACGACTTTGGAGGCATCGATGTCAGCCGCGTTATAGACCCATTGATCCAGAGGATCCCGCATCGATGAATCGCGGACAAACACAAGTTGTTTGCCGGGAAGCACTTCCAGTCCAGCCTCGATATGGGCTCGTTCCGTTCCGTAGAGTGCCGGACCAAACCACATGCTCGACCAACTGGTCGGCGGCCACTCGGGGATGCTTATGCCAAGCGGCCCGGCAAATACTCGTGCTGTCCCCAGTACGAAGCAGATCAACACACTCAACCGCACCAGCGCCATGCCTGTTGGTTTGCCACCGGGTCTCCAGACTCTGAGGTGACGCATGGCCTGCAAGCCAATTGCATAAAACGCCGCCGTGAAGGGGGCCAGGTAATGAGGAATCAGGAATATCTCGATCAGCATCCCGGCTATGAGGACAAACATGCTCAGGACCAGGAAGCGGATGCGGCGATCGTGCAACACGCGCCGCATCATGAAGAGCGGAGCAAGCAGGGCGAAGCCGGCGAAGAACATGAAGGTCATCAGGACCTTGGCGAGAGTCATAGGGACAAACATCGCCCATGAATGGACCCTCCAGAAGACCTTCATCTCGCTTTCGTAATAGAACCTTCTTAAACCCGGGTGTCGGTAGGCCGGTTCGGGACGTTGGGACTGCCAGATGTAATAGGGCGCAATGGCGTAAGTGGTGCGATTTATGGTGTAGGGCAGCGTGGTGGGGCTTCCGAAGGCGCGGTAGTCGTAATAGCCCATCCATGCTCCGGCTGCAACGATCAGCAGCACAGGCATCACCGCGCGCCGAAGGATCACCGCGGGGGCCGGCCGATTCTTTCCAAAGAAGACCCAATGCCCCAGAACGGCCGCGACAGGGAGACATAGCAGCAGGCCTTCGTAGGGACGAGTGACAGCGAGAAGGATGATACCCACCGCCATCAGCAAGCCGTAACGAAAGCGCGCAGTCTTGACCAAGCGCGGCAGCGCGCCCAACACCAAGGCTCCCCCCAAACCAGCGATGAGACCGCCGCCGGTATAAGTATTTATCCAATAACTGAAGAGGCCCAGGCGCACCATCGCCAGGATTCCGCCGAGCAGTGCCCAGCCTGACGGCAGCCAGGCCTGCAGCATCCAGCAAATGGCGGCGCACATCAGCGCGCTGCAGATCAGGATGGCATACCAGGGGTTTCCGAACAGGACCTTGCCGGCGGCCATGACCAGCCCCTGCGCCGGAAAGTACATCGACATATATGTAGGCTGCATGTCGACGTGGATGGTCTCGAAGTGGATCCACATGGCAGGCGTTGGATTGGTCAGCCGCCCGTGCGCAAATGTGTCGCACGCCAGCATCAGACTGAAATCGTCGGGAAGAAAGGGCAGAGGAATAGGGCAGAACGGAAGAATGGCGAGGCGGAGCAGAAGCGTACTGAAGCCGACGGTTGCAACCGCCAATCCCCGCTTTCGCGCCAGTTGCACGAAAGCACGCTCGATGCGCGCGAACCAGAAGTTGCCCATCCGCGGCCATGCAAACGCCGCCGCAATAGCAATCACTGTCAAACTGCCTTCAAGCAGCACGAACGAAACGGCGTTTTCCGAAGCGGAAGGCAGAGGCATCCTGGTCTAATTCCCGAATCCGGCAGAGAGTGCCAAGGAGGTGAAGGAGCGGTAAAAGCCGCGTCTTAGCACGGTTCAAGGAACACTATACGATTCCCGCCGGCATTCCTGCCATCCGGAACACATGTTGATTTGAGTGGGAGAGCACGTTTCGGCAACAGCTTTGCCCTGCGGATCTCTTCCGGAAAGAACGGCATTGCCAGTTGCGCTGTGGTGCAAGCGCTGTGACAGCGCCTATGTGATTGAGGTACCCAGCCGGGAGCTGATGGTGCTGAACGCCTTGTTGAGGCCGCCGGCCAGCCCACTCATGCTGGCGATTGCACCGAAGGCCATGAGAGCGACGACCAAAGCATACTCGACCAAGTCCTGGCCTTCATCACGGTTGGCCAGATCCTAGGACTTGACATACAACCTGAGGAGCAAGTTGTTCATTTGCACTTTCTTCGAGTTGAGCGGTTTCTCTGACCGCCAACGAGAGAACCGGCAGGATACAGGGTCTTCCCGGTGCTCCTGAGCTTGTTGGCATTCAGAAACGAAAACAATCATTAGCATTTTTGTGAAATCGTCAAGGGACTGACGGCAAGCTGCCCCGGAGGAAAATTGGTCCGCCGGAGCCGATGCCGAGAGAGAACGTCCTGGCGCTGAGCCTGGTGGACGTATCTCTCCCGCAAAGGAACTGAAGAGCAGGGCGTGTTGGCGGTGCTATGGCCGCGACTAGGTGACCTGGGTGCTGAGGGTTGTGCTGATCTGGTTGAACGCCTTGTTGATGCCGCCGGCCAGAGCGCCCATGCCAGCGGTAGCACCGAAGGCGATGAGAGCGACGACCAGGGCATACTCAACCAGATCCTGACCTTCTTCACGGCTCTTCAGGTCCTGGAACTTCACATAAAGCTTGAGAAGCATATCGTTCATTGTGATTCTCCAAATTGCTCTGTTGGTTCCAGCCGAGGCCGGAAGGGTTAAGGGTTATCCGATTCTTCCTGAAGTTCCTGAGCTTTTTGGTCTTCAGGAACCACAGCGGGAATAAGAATCTTTGGACTTGCATCCAAAATCAGGCGGTTGCGTTAGCCCGACAGGAAACTGGTTTGGCGATGGCCCTTAATGAGGAGACTGCCCGGAGCAGAGCCCGGAGTACAAATCTCTCCATCAAGAGCGTTGAGGATCCGAGTGCGTGTTCTTCTGCCGATGCTCTAGCAGCGACTAGGTGATGCTGGCGGAGAGGGTTGTGCTGATAGTGTTGACGCGTTGTTGATTCCGCCGGCCAGAGCCCCCATGCCAGCGGTCGCGCCGAAGGCTATGAGAGCAACGACTAATGCATATTCGACCAGGTCCTGACCTTCATCGCGCTGGGCCAGATCCTTGAACTTGATGAGGAGCTTGAGGATCAGGTTATTCACAATTGGTTGTCCTTCTCCGAGGCCTAACCATTCCCAGGCTTGACCGTCGTACCATACCCATTGCAAGTCATGTGCCATTCTCGATCATTTGCTTTACCCATATAAATCAACGACTTGTAAAACCGCTCCTCAAGCAGCCGCACCAGGCGCTGTAAACAGCCGTTTACAGTCGGTGCCCCCAAAAGACCGGCGCGGTATACATGACCCAAAAGTTTGGAGTATTTAAGTTACCAGGCAGGCGCCTCATTTGGAGTAACGAGAAAGATCGAGCAAGACTGTTGCGAGGCAGAAAGTAGAATAGCGATCATGACAAGCGGGACAGATGGTTCAGTGGCCAAGCCTGGGAATGATTTCGCTGAACTTTCGATTGCGACCGTCGGCGGGTTGGCGCTAGCACTTATCGCCATGTTTCTGTGCGTTGTGCCGTTGGCCGGCAACATTACCAGCGGGCGCGATTTCGTTGTCTTTTGGGCAACGGGCCAGCAACTGATCCACCACGCCAATCCCTACGACGCGGCGGCCATAGGGCAAATCGAGCGCGCTGCGGGGCTTAACCCGGGGTACGGTATCCTTTTCATGCGCAACCCGCCCTGGGCGCTGCCGCTGGTGCTGCCGCTGGGGCTCCTCGGCCTGCGGGTGGGGGCGCTTCTGTGGTCACTGGTGCTGCTCGCTTGCATGATGGTTTCCGCGTGGCTGATACGGCTCATGCACGGCTGTCCCGGCAATCGCATTCACTGGCTCACGCTTTCCTTCGCGCCGGCACTGATCTGCTTTTTCATGGGCCAGACTTCGCTTTTCGCTCTGCTCGGGTTGGTTCTGTTTCTTCGTCTGCATCGCACGCACCCATTCATGGCCGGGCTCACGCTCTGGCTTTGCGCGCTCAAGCCCCACCTGTTTCTACCCTTCGGCGTTGTGCTTTTAGCCTGGGCGATCGTTACAAGAAGTTATAAGATCCTGGCCGGCGCGGCGGTTGTCATGGCCGCAAGTTGTGCCACAGTCCGGCTCATGGACCCGTCGGCCTGGAGAGATTACTCCAATATGATGAGTGCGCCTGGGGTCGAAAAGGAGTACATCCCTTGCCTCAGCGTCGCTATGCGTCTTTGGCTAAACCCGCAAGCAATGTGGCTCCAGTTTCTGCCGGCGGCCTTGGCCTGCGCCTGGGCTCTGGCCTTTTTCTGGCGCCGGCGCAATGCGTGGGATTGGATGATAGACGGGAGCGTGTTGATGCTGGTTTCCATCCTGGCAGCCCCCTATTGTTGGCTCTACGATCAGGCCGTGGCTATGCCAGCCCTGTTGCAGGGCGCATACGCCGTTCGCTCCCGGGTCTTGTTGGCGGCTCTCGCGATTGTCAATATCCCCATTATGGCCGCGCTGATGTGCGGCATCAAAATTACCTCAGCCTTCTATCTTGGGACGGCGCCAGTCTGGTTGGCGTGGTATCTGCTGGCGCGTGCATCGGTCAGCGAACCATCGATCGGCAGCGAGTCCTCCTATATGATCTTGGACTCTGACCGACGGCCGGACCATTCCCCCGCTGCGAGGGCGGAGGAGGGTCCAAGATGACCGAAGCCAGGCTCGACGGTCTGCTTTTGCTTTTGCTGGGGTGCTCTGTTTTTCTCGTGATGGGCGCCGTTCTGGGCCGCGCCACTTCGGGCCCCAAGAAAGCGGCAAGCAGAACGGATGTTCCCCGGGCCAAAATGAGATACGGGTTTGCTGACCAGGCGATCGCCATCGTCAGCGGGCTCTCGTTTGTGCTGGTCGGGGTCACTGTCTGCACGATACCGTTCACAAACAGCATCTCCGGAGCGCGCGACTTTGTGGTCTATTGGGCGACGGGCCAACAATTGGCCCAGCACGCCAATCCGTATGACAAGGCTGCGTTGATGCGGATCGAGTATGCGGCAGGACTTTCCGTGAATTCGAGTGTAGGCTACATGCGGAACCCGCCCTGGGCGCTTCCACTTACGCTGCCTCTGGGACTGGTCGGGTTGCGAGTGGGAGGGTTTCTGTGGTCTATGGCCCTGCTAGCAAGTCTGCTGGTTTCGGTGTACTGGCTCTGGCAGCTCTACGGACGCCCGAGCAACCAACGGCACTGGCTCGGGGCAGCATTCGCACCCGCCGTAATCTGCCTGCTCATTGGACAGACGTCGTTGTTCGCGCTGCTGGGGTATGTTTTGTTTCTGCGCCTGCATCGTTCGCGCCCTTTTTGGGCTGGAATGTCGCTGTGGCTGTGTGCACTGAAACCACATCTGTTCCTGGCGATTGGGGTGGTGCTGCTGGCATGGGTGCTGGTATCGAGAAGCTACAGGGTTCTGGCCGGTGCGGCGGTTGCCGTGGCTGTCAGTTGCCTGGTTGCGTACTGGATTGATCCGGCAGCGTGGACGCAGTACGCGGCGATGATGCGCGAATCGGGAATCAATCAGGAAGCCATTCCCTGCATCAGTATTGTGGTGCGGCAATGGCTTAGCCCAAAGACGATGTGGCTTCAGTACATCCCGGCGATTCTGGGCTGCGGTTGGTCGCTGAGCTATTTCTGGCAACGGCGCCGCACGTGGGATTGGATCAAAGACGGCAGCTTAGTCACGCTTGTTTCGGTGCTTGTCGCACCGTATGCCTGGATCACCGATCAGGTGCTCGCGATTCCAGCCCTGCTCGAGGGCGCGATCCTGACTCGGTCTCAAATCCTTTTAGTTATCCTGGCCGCTGCAAGTATTGTTCTCGAAGCTGAATTGCTCGGTGGGGTCATTTTGGCCTCGAACCTCTATCTCTGGACGGCGCCGGCCTGGTTGGCGTGGTATCTGCTGGCGCGCAACTCTGTCAGCGAGCCATCAATCGAAACCAAATCTTCATATGTAACGATGGACTGATGACGGTGTTAGTCTGACCGCGGGCCGGACACTTCCTTCCGGTGAGAAGAAGGAACGAGACTCAAGATGACAAAGGCGCGGCTCGATGGTCTGTATATGCTGCTGCTGGGCGTTTTGGTGCTCATTTCTCTGAGCGCCATCCTGGAGAATGTCTCTCCTGGCCCCATGCTAGATTTCAGAGCGATGTATTACCCCGCACGATGCCTTATTCAGCATCGTGACCCGTATAAGGAAAGTGAGGTATCGCGCGTATATCAGGCAGAGGGAGTTTATGGCTCGTTGGATACTGCGACAGAGCGCCAAATGGTGACACGGTATGGATACTTGCCCAGCGCATTCACTCTCACGGTTCCCTTCGCGATGCTGCCGTGGGGACCTGCGCATTTGCTTTGGATAGCAGTCACCGTTGGGAGTCTTATCTTTGCCTCGTTTCTGATTTGGAGTCTCGGGGCGAATTACGCACCAGTAATCTCTGGTTGCCTGGTCGGCTTTCTGCTTGCCAACAGCGAATTGCTTGCTCTTAGAGGCATGTGCGCAGGAATTGCTGTGAGCCTTTGCGTCCTGGCCGTCTTGTGCTTTCTTCGGGAGCGGTTTGTCCTGGCTGGCATCTTATGTTTTGCGGTTAGCCTGACAGTCAAACCGCAAGATACGGGCCTGGTCTGGCTCTATTTCTTATTGGCAGGCGGAATTTACCGCAAACGTGCACTGCAAACTCTCCTCGTGACGGTTGTCCTGAGTCTGCCTGTAGTCCTGTGGGTTTGGCTCGTTGCGCCGCAGTGGATACAGGAACTGCACTCCAATATCTTGGCCTATTCGGTACGCGGCGGAATTAACGACCCTAGCCTAGCTTCAGCGGGAGCACACGGCATCGGCATGGTAATCAGTCTTCAAGAGGTCATCAGCGTCTTTTGGGACGATCCCCGCATCTACAATTTGGCCACGTACCTTGTATGTGGACCGCTCCTCTTGGTATGGATAGCCATCACTTTGCGGTCGCGCTTCTCGTCGAAGAGAGCCTGGATCGCGCTCGCGGCAATCGCGGCTCTTTCCATGCTGCCCGTCTATCACCGGCTTTATGACGCCAAGCTTTTACTGCTTACGGTTCCCGCTTGCGCCATGCTCTGGGCCGAGGGCGGCCTGATGGGGTGGCTCGCACTCCTGGTGAATGCCGCAGGGTTCGTGGTGACCGGAGATTTGCCATGGGCAATTCTTCTCGGTCTCATCAGGAGCCTACACCTGTCTAGGACGGGGCTTTCCGGGCAGGTACTTATCGCTGTGCAGGTGTTTCCAGCACCGCTCATACTGCTGGTCATGAGCGTTTTCTATCTGTGGGCCTATGTATCGCATAGTTCCGCCACAGCCATATCAGAAAGGCCTGAAAGCTCCGGGGAGGTGCACATCGCACCTGCGCTCCTCGATTCCGGCACAAACCTGAAAAGTCCATTCAGCGGCGTGATTCCGAGGTTGCGTATCGCCTCGAACTTAGAGCGAGGCTCAAGATGACAAGGGCTAGGCTCGATGGTTTGTGCTTGCTGCTGCTGGGGAGCGTGGTGTTCCTTTTGTTGGGCTTCGTCCTGGAGAGAGCCGCGCCTGCTCGATTGGTCGACTTCAGGATGATGTACTATCCTGCGAGATGCCTTATTCAGAATTGCGACCCATACAAGGAAAGTGAGGTGCTGCGCGTCTATCAGGCGGGGGGGGTAGACCGCTCATCGGATACCGCGACGGTTCGCCAGGTTGTGACGCGGTATGTATATCTACCGACCGCATTTTGTTTCACGGTTCCTTTCGCATTGCTACCGTGGGGGCCTGCACATATGCTTTGGATGGTGCTTACGGTTGGGAGTCTCATCCTTGGCTCGTTTCTGATTTGGAATCTAGGAGCGAATTGCGCGCCAATTGTCTCAGGGGTCTTGGTTGGCTTCCTTCTCGCAAACAGCGAAGTGCTCGTCATTACGGGCACTGCCGCCGGAATTGCTGTAAGCCTTTGCATTTGGGCCGTTTGGTGCTTTCTCCGTGACCGATTCGTCCCGGCTGGCATCCTGTGTCTCGCAATTAGCCTCGCAATCAAACCACAAGATGCGGGCCTGGTCTGGCTCTACTTCTTATTGGCAGGCGGAACTTATCGCAAACGCGCATTGCAAACCCTTCTTGCAACTGTTGCACTGAGTTTGCCAACACTTGTGTGGGTTTGGTATGTCGCGCCGCACTGGGTGCAGGAATTGCATTCCAATATGTCGGCGTTCTTTGCACACGGCGGAATCAACGACCCCGGCCTTGCTTCAGCGGGCGCCCATGGCCTCGGTATGGTGATAAGCCTTCAAGCTGTCATCAGCGTCTTTTGGGACGATCCCCGCACTTACGATCCGGCCAGCTATCTCGTATTTACTCCGCTCCTTCTCATATGGATGTTCGCCACTCTGCGATCCCGGCCCTCGCCTGAGAGAACTTGGCTGGCTATTGCGGCAATCGCAGCTTTTTCCATGCTGCCTGTTTATCATCGGCAATACGACGCCAAGCTTATAGCGCTCACGGTGCCCGCCTGCGCCATGCTCTGGGCCGAAGGCGGCCTGGCCGGGAGACTGGCACTCGGAGTGAATACTGCGGCGTTTGTGTTGACCGGGGATTTGCCGTGGGCAATCCTCCTCGGTTTGATCAGCCACTTTCACCCGTCCACAACGGGAGTGTCCGGACAATTATTGATGGCATTGCAGGTCTTTCCGGCACCCGTCATCCTGCTGGTCATGGGCGTTTTCTATCTATGGATCTACGTTCGGCGCTGTTCTGCGCATGCTTTACCTCATCCGCAGCAGGGCCACGCTGAGGGTGTCTAAGAATTCGTGCGAGCGCGGAGACCGCTAATCCTTCGTGAAGAACGAAAGTTCAATAACCTACTCGGCGTGGGCGCATTCGCCGCCGGCGCTGTCAGGCGGTAAAGAAACCGGTAAAAACTCAAGCAGATCTCCGGGTTGTGTCTGCGTGTTGCGGATGGTGCCAGCGGGCAGCTCGAGCACAGAGTGAGCGGAGAGACAGGCCGACATACGCCAAGCGCCTATATCGCTCCTTACCTTTTTGATCTTGTTCTTGCGGTCCAGATAAACGAGATCGATGGGGAAGCGCATGAAGAAGGTGTGCACGGATTCACAGGGGACGATCCAAAGGCCTTCTCCCGGAGCAAGGCCCTCACGCCCGAGCAGACCCTTACTGCGCTGCGGGGCGGTTTCGGCTACTTTAATGCGAGTGGCAAGCACCGTACCGCGCGCAGGATTTGCAACCTCATAGCGCATATCCGACGAAGCCGGTCCGCGTGAAGCGGACCGGCCACGTAACGCTGAAATAAACCGGTTGATCGGGTTCATGCACTCGCCTCTGATGCATACGCCAGGCCCTGGCTCGCAGATATCTTATTGTGGAGGAGGCGCGCTCGTGGAAGTGGAGCTTGAGCCTCCACCAGTGCCAAAGCCGCCCGTACCGCCTTCGATCGTAAGAGGCTGCTCGGGCTTCTGGCTTTCGATCAACTTCTCTACGGGCATGGTTGCCGGTGGTGGAGCCGGAGTGTTGTCAGCCGTCTTGGCGTCCGGAGTATTCATGGGAATATTGGAGTTGGGCGGCAGGAACTTGGTCGGGTATTTGAGATTGGGCGTTGTGGTTCCGGCCGCTATTGGCGCCACAAGCTCTGGAGTTACCAGCACAATCAGTTCTGTATTTGTCCTGTTGATCGACTTCGATTGGAAGAACTTTCCCAGTATCGGAATGTCTCCAATGAAGGGGATCTTCTCGAAGGTCTCGGTTTCCCGGTTGTCGAGCAGTCCGCCAATCACGAAGGTTTGACCGTCAGCCAACTCGACTTCGGTGTTCATCTTCCGGGTGGTAAGCGCAGGAACGTTGAATCCTGCTATCTGCACAGCATTGGCGAAGTCCAGGGCGCTGACTTCGGGTGCCACCTGAAGACGAATGGTGCCGCGCGGAGTAATGGTCGGGATAAAGTTGAGCCGGACACCATACTCCTTGAACATGATCGAGATTGCTCCCGCGCCGCCGGCCGACGTCCCCTGCACCATCGGATAGGGGTATTGTCCGCCCGCAAGGAAACTGGCCTGTCTGCCATCCATAGCCAGGAGGTTCGGTTCCGCGAGCACCTGTGCCACGCCTTCGGTCTGCAGCGCGGTGATAGTCGCGCCCGCATTCAGGCCTGGGAAGAAGGCAAGAAAGTTCCCATCGCTGGCTAGAGCCGCCGTCGCGGCAGCTCCTGCGATGGGGAGGGTAATCCCCGGTGGAGAGAACTGTCCCGTGGAAATGCCGCCAACCGTGTTTCCCAGACCGAGATTGAACAAATTGATGCCCAAATTTTTGGCTTTGTTGCGGTCAACACTGGCAAAGCGCACCTTGAGCAGAATTTGTGGCTTGGGAGCGGGCACATTTACGTTGAGCAGGTTTACGACTTTGCCTGCCGTGGAGGCGATCTCGACCGCGCGCGTTGAGCTGTTCAGGTCGTTTACCGTCCCGCGTAGATAGATGATTCCATTTTCCGAGGTCAGATTCAGGGATTGGCCGGGAAGCTCGGTTCTCAGCTGGCGGCGGATCGACTCCATGCTGGTGTCCAACGCGGTTGCGCTTGTCCGCACTGTCACGTTGAAGAACTGCCGGCCGCCTCGATCGTCCCAGATGATCAGGCTGGTTTCCCCGGGGGCCTTGCCATTGACCATGATCTCGTTGCGGGTGATGGCGCTGGCCTCGGCCACGTCTCCCAGACCGATCGCAACCCGCGATACCGGCCGCACGCAATCCACCAGTACGGTCTTGCCTACAGCCACGGAAAGCTCATTTGCCGAGTCCTGAAAGGACGCCCCGGCAGGTTGAGAAGGAGGCGGTGCAGCTGCTTGAGCCTGAGCCCGCAAGCCCTTCCCGGCGCAGAGGATGAGACACACTGCGCTGAAACATGCGATGGAAATTCCGGCCTTCGCTCTCACTGTTTTGCCTCGGGAGAACTGAATTTTTCTTCGCTGGACTTGGTGCCGTTGATGACCTCGATCGTGAAGAATTTCGGAGCGGCTTTGCGCGCACTGACTGCAGCATGCTTCGCAACAGCCGGCTCACCAAACATCTGACCCATGGCCGTATTGGGAATCTCCGCGATCTTTGTGTCCGTCGGGTTGCGCAGCACCAGTTGAATCTTTAATTGATTGCTAGCCAGGCTCAGAGTCTGCGCCTGATCTGGGGTAACTAGCAGATTGACCACCTGGACCTGCTGAGGTTTGCCTTCAGCATCCTTTTGAATATCTGTGCCGGCCGACAGAACCTGTATGTTCTGAAGAACGGTCTTTGTCATTGTGCCCTCAGCCTGCGGCTCGCCCGGAGGAACGCCCGAAACCAGAACGTCTACGCGCATGCCGGGAGTTACGAATCCAGCTACGCCTACAACCTGATCCACCTTGACCGCGCACGCTCTCATGCCTGGGGGGATGGTCGCAGCCAATCCGCCGCCGGAACCTACTGGCGCAAGCCTGCTATCGAGAATCGTCTCGCCCTGAAAGAGGTCCGAGATTACGCCCCGGCCAATAGCATTCTCCGGCTTGAGAAGCGCGCCTTTGGGAAGTGGTCCTTTAATCTCTACCGTGGTCAGGTTTGCAGCGGTGAGAACTGTACCGAGTTTGATATCTGTGGCAGCGGCAACCACCGGCGTGGTCGACACTGGGCGCGCTGCTTCCATGCGGTTGCCCACGATCCGATATACCAGCAGGGCACACCCACCAGCTATCAGAAATGAGATGAGGAGGATTGTCAGCAGCCTTTTATTCATAGAATATTCCGAACTAACTGGCGTTACCGCCAGCTCTGCCTTTCTGTTTCCTGCGCCAGTCTCTGCGATCAGGGAAAACGAAACCCCCACTGCGGATGATCCCGCCTGGGGTCTTAATAGCGAGCTGATTCAGTTCAACGCGGGTTCAGTGTAACTTCTTCGGGGATGGTACATCCGGGTTATATGGGTTCATATACCACTAAAGTATCAAGAGAGATATGAGGAAGGGCCTTGAAATAGGTGATTCTTATCACGATAAAAAGGTAATCTTGAAAGAGGCGGCAGGGAGGGAGTTCACCGTTCATGAGTTCTTCCTGCACGATTACGCTTTTTACAGATAATCAAGATACCGGTCAGCGGCCAACTTCTTTTCTGGTTTCGTTTCTGTTCCATTGCGTGGCAATAAGCCTGGTATTTTTCGGGGTAATGTACACGCCACGACTGGACACGAGGCCAATCGCTGAGCGATTTGACTTGCGCCGCCTCGACCTTCATACGCCCGCGCAGCAGGCGCGTCGCGCTGCGCGCGAGAAGTTGAAGTATCCCGGCCCAATGCCCCGGCCTAATCCGGATCAGTCCAGCGGCACGCCGGCTGTGCTGCGCCAGGTTGCAAAGGCTCAAAAGGGCCCGCAAACACTGATCCAGCCCGATCTAGACAAGAAGATCACACTCGCGGAGGAAGTCCCGGTCCCCACCCTGATGATCTGGACTCCGAAGAAGACCGTGGTGACGACCATCGTTGCGCCGCAGCCGGAAAAGCCCACAGCTGCAAATGTCACGCCATCGCCCGCTCCACCTATAGAAGAGGTGAACCTGGCAGACGTCAACATTGCAACCAGCCCCGTACCCGCGCCAAAACTGGCCATTCTTCCCAGCACCACTTCGCCTGTAGCGGTCCCGGGGCCAGAGGTGCACACGGCACCCTCATCTGTCTCGCAGGTTTCAGCGCAACCAACTCCCGCGGCAGTAATGTCGCTTTCTGATCTGACCATGGCGCAGGGCAGTATAGTTTTGCCACCGGTGAATGAAACCGCGGCAAACAATTCTCCGGGGCCGCTGGCGCCAGGCAAGGCACAGGACCCATCGGCGCCGGGAAACAGCGACAAGGCCGGCAAAGGCGGATCGGGACATAATGCAGAGTGTGGCGGAGATCCGTCCGCCAATACCGGAACGCAGACTGGAGCGGCATCTTCACCAGCGCAGGGCGTCGACGGCGGCCAGGGCACTCTGCCTACGGCCACACAGATCACGCTACCCAAGGACGGACAGTTTGGCGCGGTCGTGGTTGGGGCTTCGCTTGTGGAGCAGTATCCCGAGATGGCCAGAGTGTGGGGCAGCAGGCTGGCGTACACGGTCTATCTGCACGTGGGAACGGCCCGGAGCTGGGTACTCCAATACTCCATCCCGCGCACGGATGAAGCCGCTGCTGCCGGCAACATCGCACACCTTGATGCGCCATGGCCATACAGCATCGTGCGCCCCAATCTCACAGCAGACCCTGTGGACGTGAATACCATCATGATTCACGGATATGTGAATCAGTCCGGCCGGTTTGAGGCGCTCCGCATCGTCTTCCCGGCACAGTTTCCGCTGGCACAGTTTGTGCTGGCGTCTCTTCAGCAATGGCAATTCAGGCCGGCCGCACGGAACGGGCAGATTGCAAGAGTGGAAGTGCTGCTGATTATTCCTGAAGAGATGCAATAGGCCTTGCGCATAGCAAACGCAAGCCAGCCCGCATGGAGAGAAACTGCGGGCATGTGCATTTGAAAGAGACGCGCGGGTGGTTGCAGGATTCGGACCCTGAGCAACTAGCCTTTACCCTTTAGAAGCTGTTCCAGAAATCGCGCGAATTCCCTCTTGCTCGCGCCATCCAGCTGAGGTTCCTTGCCTTTGCGTGAATTCTGCTCATCGGGCAGGACGAACTGCAGGCCTACGCCGTCGTTGCCCCAGCGGACAGCCCGTGACATCACCGAGATTGACCGCTCCGCGATCTCTTCTCCGACGCCTGTCCTCTGCAATGTCATCAGGACCAGCGTTCCTGGATACCAGTGCTCTTCCGTGACCAGGTACAAACCCGAAGCGCTGATATCGCGAATGCTGTGCGCCTTCGGAGCGGCGCCGTTCCAGTAATAGGCTGCCAGGCCGGGCGCCTTCTCACGCGGCGCCTTGCGCGGATCAGGTGACCACCAGCGCTCCAGCCAATTTCTCGGCGGCCTTACGGCCCTTATCCCCGGTTCGATCAGGCTCATCTCGTGCGCTGGCGGAATCATGCCTTGCGCATCCTCGGAGCAATCCCCTAATTCCACGAGTCCGGGACCACCACTCCAAAGGGGCTGTTCCCTTAGCAGAACCGCGCCTTGCACCACTCCGGAATCGTCAAGGGAGACTGTGATTTGCGGGGGATTCGATTCCGCGGTCCGTTCAGAGATTCGTTCGAGTCGCCACTCCATCTCCTCGGCCACGCACAACACCAGTTGATCGCCAACCTGGGTTTGCGATGAGTAGATTGAGTGGGCGGGCAGAACCAGCACGCTTGCGGCGCGCGGGCTGGAAGAGTTGGCGAGGAAGGTTGGGAATGACTCCACGGCTTCAGTGACGCGACAGTCATCGTCGAGATAAATCAAATCCAATGGCGCATACAAGCCCGTTGTGGGGATGCCATGGAATGGCATTAACCAAAGACCTTCGCCGGATTTGAGCGCATGCTTTGCAAGCCTCTCACCGAGACTTACATAGGAATATTCCGCCGCAGCTACTTCCAGGCCGAGGAAGCATTCGCGGGTCTGGTTGTATGCGCAATGTGCCCGCACTTCCGTGGAGACTGCATCTTTTGACGCGTAGCCTGCAGTCGGTTCTGCTTCCGTTCCTCGGGCCGACCAGTCAATCCGTTCTGTGCTTCCCATCAAAATATCTCCATTTCCGTGCAATTGCCTGGTCTTAATTGGGCGCACTCCACCTTCCCCGCCGTCAGACAGAGCTATTCGACAATCGCCGCCACGGGCAGCAATGTCCTCGTCCAACGGGAGAATCAAACGATTCGGAGGCGTTTGCCCAGTTTCACGGCGCTGCCGGATCCATAATGCAAATGCTGGTTACTTAACTCGAGTGCGGCGGCGCTGAATCAAAACGACCAGAATGATCACAAACAACACGCCCGCAACTATCCGGATAATCGATGTACTGTCCATAGCTTTGTCCTTTCACTGGAAAAAATACTTCATGCCTTTTCCCATCATTGTGGAACCTGAGCGCGCCATCCCGTGCTTCGGTGACGAGTCCCCAGGCACGCACAATTGTAGGGCCGGTCAGCGGCAGTTGCCAGATTTTTGCTCTGCCGCTGAACCCAAGGCGCAAACAAAGTTAGTTAACCCGCGTGCGACGGCGCTGGACGAGAATAACCAGAACGATCGCAAATACTACACCGGATACAATCCGGATAATTGTGGTACTGTCCATTTCCATTCCTCCTTACCTCAGGGATTAAAAAACGTCTTGAAAGACTCCATCATCAAAATCACAGCCGGCCCCAGGGTCACCAGGAACAGCGCGGGAAAGATGAAGAACACGAGCGGGAAAACCAACTTGACGGAGGTTTTTGCCGCCATCTCTTCCACGGCCTGCATACGTTGGGTTCTCAGGGTATCGGAGTGAACACGCAATGTCTTGGCGACGCTGGTTCCGAACTGTTCTGACTGAACCAGCACGGAAACCAGATTGCGCAAACTATCTACGCCGGTGCGTTCTGCCAGGTGCTTCCAGGCATCGGAACGAGGACGCCCGGCGCGCTGTTCCAGCACCAGAATTCCAAATTCATCGCACAGTTCCGGCTGTGCTTTCTTCAGTTCCTGCGCGGTGCGGGCGGTCGCCTGGTCCAGGCTCAGGCCGGCCTCGATGCAGATGACCAGAAGATCAAGCACATCGGGAAGGCCGCGCTCCATGCGCTTTTGCCGGTTTTTGATCTTCCGTCCCAGCCAGAAATCCGGAGCCAGGAAGCCCATACCCAGGCACGAGGCGTAAACGAAGAAGGGGCTCAAGCTGGCCAGCCCGCTTAACAGCGCTACGGCGCACAGCGCAATCGGAACAAAGACCTTGTAGCCGTAGAAAACTCTGACGGCGGACTCGTTGCGATACCCGGCGCGTGTCAACCGCTGCAGCGCAACCGAGATCTCCGCCTGGCTCTTCGGCAGCACCTGCTCGAAATGCTCCACCACGCCGCCGATCGAAAGACCGGACTCGCGGATTGCGCTCATCACGTTTCTCTTTTTGGGGCGCGGATTGATTGCATCTGCAATGCGCTGTGGCAGGGCATCGCGATAGAACACCAGCAGAGCGCCGCTCGCGATCAGCAGAAATACCACGCAAAATGAAACGATTACCAGTACCATGCTCCACCTATCAAACTTCCATGTTGACAATCTTGCGAATGATCAAACCGCCTACAACGGTCATTCCCGCCGAGGCATAGAGCAGCTTGATGCCGATGTCCCGCGTCCACAGAATGCTCATCATGGTCGGATTAATCGTGTAGATTGCGACTCCCAGTGCTACCGGCAAGAGAGTGAGAATCCAGCCGGTCATTCGTCCTTGTGCTGTATGGGTCCTGACATTCCGCTTTAAGCGGAACCGCTCGCGGATAACATAAGCTGTCTTGTCGAGGACCTCGGCCAGGTTGCCGCCGCTTTCCTTTTGAATCAAGACTGCGGTGGCAACGATTCTCAGGTCCTGCAGCGGAACGCGTTCGAGCATATTATCGAGGGCGGTCTTCAGTTCGAGACCGTAGTTCTGTTCCTCAAAGCAGGTCTTGAATTCGCTCCCCACCGGATCGGGACATTCGCGTCCCACCAGGCCCATGGCGGCAATCAGGCTATGTCCGGCACGCAGAGCGCTGACCATCAAGTCGAGTGCTTCCGGCAACCCCGCCTCAAACTTGCCGAATCGCTTACCGCGCTTGAAGAGAACCAGACCATAGGGCGACAGACCAAGCGTCACCCCGGCCAACAATGACGGCAAAACGGTTCCGAGGCGATAGTGGACCACAAAGACCGGAACAATAAAGCAGACCCCGCACATGGCAAGCAACCTGCCTGCGCTCCAACTCAGATTGGCTTGATCCAATATCTTGCGCAGGTAGGGAGTCACTTCGAACTGGAGCAGGCGCTTGTTCAACCAGGGAATGCTGCTCATCTGCTCGTCTTTGCGAAGATCCACTACCAGGTCGCGAACTTCCGGCGTTTCGGTAGCGAGAGCCGACTCGAGCCTGGTCTGTACGTCCTTAGCCTGCTTGGAAGGGCCACTCGAGGCGATCAGCGGCAGCGCAATGACCGCGAAAACACCCAAGAATACCAAGCCTACAATTAATGCCATCGTCGTACCCTCCTTTCCGCTTAGTTGACCTGAGTTTCGCGTTCAAAGATGCTGGGCGGCAGAATGATACCGGCCACGCGAAGCTTTTCGAGGAACCGCGGACGAATCCGGCTGGGCGCGAAAACTCCAATCACCTTGCCGTCTGGTCCGATGCCCTTCTTGTTGAAGGAGAAGATCTCCTGCATGCTGATGACGTTCTCTTCCATGCCGGTGATCTCAGAGATGCTTGTAACTTTGCGAGTACCGTCGCTCATACGGGTGGCCTGCACCACGATGGTGAGAGCCGAGGCGATTTGCTGGCGAACGGATTTTTCGGGCAGATTCATATTGCCCATGGCGACCATGGACTCGAGTCTGGAGATGGCGTCGCGGGGGGTGTTGGCGTGAACGGTGGTCATGGACCCTTCGTGACCGGTATTCATGGCCTGGAGCATGTCAAACGCTTCTTCGCCGCGGATTTCACCAATGATGATGCGGTCGGGGCGCATACGGAGACAGTTGATAAGCAGCTGCCGCTGCTTGATGGCGCCCTGGCCTTCAATATTGGGAGGCCGGGTTTCAAGGCGCACGATGTTCTCTTGCGCCAGCCGAAGTTCGGCCGCGTCTTCGATAGTAACCAGGCGCTCGTTGTTGGGAATATACTGCGACAGGATGTTTAGAAACGTGGTTTTGCCGGCGCCGGTGCCGCCGGCGATCAGGATACTGATGCGTGCCTTCACTGCGGCCGACAGCACTTCCATCATTTCCGCGGAGATACTATTCAACTTCACGAGTTGGTTGGCAGCCAACGGGCCGGTGCCGAAGCGGCGAATGGACATTGAGGGTCCGTCCAGCGCCAGCGGCGGAATGATCGCATTGACACGCGAGCCGTCGGGCAAACGGGCATCGACCATCGGCGACGATTCATCGACTCTGCGCCCGACTCTGGACACGATGCGGTCAATAATCTGCATCAGGTGCCGGTCATCCCGAAAGGTCGTGTCCACCCTCTGCAGCAGTCCGCCTTTTTCGATGAAGACGTGGTCCTTGCCGTTGATCAGGATGTCGGAGATCTTGGGATCGCGCAGCAGCGGCTCCAGGGGACCGAGGCCAAAAACTTCATCCAGCAAGTCCGCCTGGATTCTCTCTTGCTCATCGTAGCTGAGCGGCACCTTCTGGTCCGCCATGATTTCCTTGACGATGCCCAAAACCGCCTGACGTGCCTGGCTGGAATTGACGCGCGAAAGCTTCTCCAGATCGAGCTTGGAGATCAGGGTGCGGTGTATCTCCGCTTTGTAATTTTCAAGATTCAGTAGTTCCACGTTTTACCTTCCATCCCGAAATTGAGATCCATCTTGAAAACCATTACCTCTTGAATAAACTGAAGCTCTTCTTCTTTTCCTGTCGCGCGTGCTTGCCTGTCACCGACTTGGCCATCCGTCGAATCTGCTGCGAGATGAGCGAATTCGCAAGTGCCAGGGGAGTGGCGTCCATCTGCATTCGCTTCACCGCGGCATAGTCGTTGGGAATCTTCCACTGCGGGGGCCGGGTGAGAGCCTTCGTTATTTGCTCGTCAGAAACGCCCATCGAGCGCGTGTCATACCGATTGATCACGACCTCGAGCTTGGGGCCGCCACCGTCGAAAAGCTGCGAGATGAGGCGATTCGAATTGCGCAGTTCCGGAATGCCCGCCTGGGTCACCAAATAGATTGTGGCGTATTCCTTGAACAATGCCGTTTTCGTCAGATCGATTTTGGCGCCTACATCCACGACGACGTTGTCGAATTGATTCCGCGCCACCGCCAACAGTTTGTCAATCGCCGCGTCGGATGGCTTGTACTGCACGTATTGTCCCGGAGTCGCAAGCACCGAGAGCCCTGAGCTATGTTTGACCACCAGCCTGGAAAGGAAGCTGCCATCCAGCCGGTCGAGAGCCTGCAGGGCGTGGATGGTGGAATACTCGGCGACGATTCCCAGATTCAGCCCCGCGTCTCCCAGGGGGAGATCGAGATCGATCAGCAGCGTGCTCTCACCACTCTCCTGGGCCAGCGCAACTGCAAAACTGCAGGCCAGCGTGGTTACGCCGGTGCCGCCCTTGGATCCCATGAAAGCCAACAGCCTGCCGCCTGCCTTCAGACTTTCGGAGCTAGTGGCGCGAGTCGCCGGCCGGCGCGCTACTGCACGTACCAGAGACTCCGCCATGACGGCAGGCTCAAACGGAAGCGTAAGAAACTCGCGTGCGCCTGCGCGCATGCAGCGCATCAGCATGTCGGGGTCGGCCTCAGCCGAATAAACCATCACCGCCGTTGCGGCACTCACGCCGATGGCTTCCACAATGTCCAGTGCGTATTCGGGATCGCTGTCCAACTCGATGATGATTACGTCGTAATGCTGCTCCACCAACCTGGGTATGTCGTCCAGGCTTGGAGGATAGGAAGAAAATGCGCGAACGTTGTTCCCTGCGCTTCTGGACAGAGCAAGAGCCACCTGCTCGCGGCGCACTTCGTCTGGGCCGATCAGAGCGACAGACAGATTATCGACACCGAGATATTCGGCAGGCTGGGTGTCAAGATCCGAGGAAGTTTTGCTACTCGCCGATTTATCGCTCATGACCAAGGGCCACATTCCTTGATTTACAACGGGATGTTGATTGTCCGTAACTAAACTTGCCATGATGTCCACACCTAATCTCTTAACGAGCAAAGAATGAAATTAACGTTCCTATAGCGATGGCCGGAGCATATGGCATCTTGCGGCGCATGGGGTTGCTCAAGACCAACTCCGGATCGCGAAGGCCGCCACGTTCTTTCCAACCGAAAGCAAGATTGCCTGCACCGCTGAACAGTTCTTTGAGGAATCCGCCGCAGACCGCCCAGCAGAGAACCATAATCCCGCCCACCATACCGGTAATGACTACCGCGAAAAACAATTGGCCAGGACCGATCCAAGCCCCGATTGCTGCACAGAGCTTTACATCGCCAGCGCCCATGCCGCCCATCCAAAATAGAAATCCATAAATCGCCAGGCCAAGCGCTGCACCAGCCAGGCTCTGGCCGAGCCCCTGCCAGCCATGCAGCCAGCCGGAGACAACGAAGCCCGCGACCAGAAAAGGAAGCACCAGCCAATTCGGAATACGCCGGCTGCGCAGATCGGTGACGGTGGCCACACCGAGAACGGCAACTGTAGGCCACCATGCGAATGCGTGCGTCATTGATGCTCCTTTTGCCCTTTTTTCACAGAACACCCGCTATAGTGCAATCGTCCAACCAAATATGCGAACACCGAAATACTCTGAATTCAGCCATTTAGCGAACAGTATGCCGGTCCGGTGTACACGGTTGTTTACGGCGGTCACGATGCGGTGAAGCGGGCCGTATACACATTCGGCCAGGGTTAGGCTGGAAGGTCGCATGCACCAGGAGAGGTGCAGCTTCTTGGTTGCCACAGAGTTATAAGTGCTTAGTAACTTGCTTTTTGCATGAGAATTTCGTAGCACGAAAGTTGTAGCCGGGAGGCCAGTGCAATTTTGTATTCCCGGCTGAGAGCCGAGCCCTTCGATTTTTTGCGTTGGAATTTGGGTTTCCTGCGAACGAATTACCAAGCTCCTGAAATCAAATAGCCTACATTGACTATTGGCGAGTTTGGTTCAAGCTGGGGCAGAGTGATCCGATCTGCCCACTTCACGATGAACAAATGACTGAGTTTTTAGCCACTTGACGGCAAAAATGCACGCTCGAAAGGCCCTTTTCGAGCAACCTGCCGCGAAAGGGCCAAAAACTCAATTACCAAGGGGTTACTTCCGTAGCACGAAACGGGCATTGGCATCAGATGGACCATTCACCATCATGGATAGACATCACCGCTTCTTCTTTTTTAGAAGCGGCACAGTCCTAACCGGCTCGGAGAAGCCAGACTCTCATGATCAAGATTGGTCTATATTCAGAGGATCGCGCCTTACGCCCTCTTCTTTCTTCTGCCCTTGGAAAGGAATTTCTCGTTCTTCAGGGGTCCGACGTCGATGCGATGAACCACCTTGTGTCGGCCAAGGAGTGCGATGTCATGATTCTGGACCTGAATTCGAATCGTGACTCCATGCAAGAGCGCATCGAATTTTCCCGGCATCTTATTGCATCCAATGTTCCGTCGGTGGTCATGGCCGACGATGGACTTCGTTCCACCGCATTCGAACTGGTTCGCAACGGCGCCTTCGGCTACTGCCGCCGGCCGCCCTCGATCCGTGATCTCAAGACCATGCTCAACAGGGCATGTGAGACCTCCTCGCTCAAGCAGCAGCTACAGACCGTGCAGCAGCGTCTCGAGGAGCCTGCGACTTGCGATCGGCTGATTGGATCGAGCCCGCACATGAAACGGGTTTATCAGTTGGTGCGTAGCGTAGCCAATCTCAACGCCTCGGTCCTGGTGACGGGCGACAGCGGAACCGGCAAGGAACTGATTGCCCGCGCCATCCATAATCTTGGTTCCCGCTCCAGCCGTCCGTTTGTTGCCGTCTCCTGCGGCGCTATTCCTGAAACCTTGATTGAGGCCGAGCTGTTCGGTCATGAGAAGGGCGCCTTCACCGGCACGGTCGGTTCCCGCGAAGGTTACTTTGAGCAGGCCGCAGACGGCACGCTCTTCCTGGATGAAATCGGAGACCTGAGCCTCTTTACGCAAGTCAAGCTTCTGCGCGTATTGCAGCAGATGGAATTCAGCCGCCTGGGCAGCAATCGTCTTATTCCGCTGCGCGCGCGCCTGATCTTTGCCACCCACCGCGACCTTGCTCAATTGGTGGCAGAAGGCAAGTTCCGCCAGGATCTGTTCTATCGCATCAATGTCATGCGGATTGAATCGCCGCAGCTCCAGGAACACCCGGAAGACATTCCCTCAATCGCAAAACATATGCTGCACAAGTATGCGCAAGCCTTTCAGAAGCCGATGGAGGGTATCGAACCCGAGGCGCTGGAGATGCTGCAGAGCTACCCCTGGCCAGGCAATGTGCGCGAGTTGGAAAACGTCCTGCAGCGGGCCATCATTCTTGCACCCGGCCAAATTGTGCGTGCAGAAGATCTGACTCTGAATACACCGGAGGAGGATGCGCCGGGTTTTACTGATGTAATAGATATCGCCGACTACCAGCCTGCCGGTTCGTTTGAACGCCAGATCCACGACTACAAAGTAAAGCTTGCCGTTTCAGCGGTTCGCGAGAATAATGGCAATAAAACGCTTGCCGCGCGCAGCCTTTGCATCTCCAGGGCTTACCTTCATCGCCTGATAAGGCTCGCCGAACCCGATCAGATGTATGAACAGCATCTGAGAGAGTCGGCCACCGCCTGAGTTCGCAATCCGTGCATGGCGGGAACAGGGTGCAATTCCGTGCGCGTTTTACAAAGGATCTTCTCGTTCCCGACAATGTTGGCCGGTCTACTTGTCTTGCTCGGTGTGCTGACCGTGCGCGGACGTTTCGACGACCCTGACTTGTGGTGGCACCTCAAGATGGGTCAGATCATCTGGACGACCCACAGCATCCCCGCCAACGACCTCTTTTCGTATACCACCAACCACCAGGCTTTAATACCCCAGGAGTGGCTCTCCCAGGTTGTGATTTACTGCGCCTACCTGTGCGGCGGGTACTCCGGGATGATGCTCTGGTTCTGTTCGATGACCGCGTTGCTGCTGGTAGCCGGGTATGGCCTGTGCTGGCTCTATTCGGGAAATGCCAAGGTGGGTTTTGCCGGGGCCTTGATCCTGTGGTTCTTTGCAACAATCGGCTTTTCCATTCGGCCGCAGATGATGTCTTACATTCTGCTGGTTGCGGAGCTGCCGCTGATTCACGCCGGACGCACTCGAAATCCGCGATGGTTCTACGGGCTTCCGGTCGTGTTCGTGATCTGGATCAACTGCCACGCATCTTTCATCTTGGGCATTGTTGTGGCCGGAGTTTATCTCTTCAGTTCGTTCTTCAATTTTGAGATTGGTTCACTGGTAGCGCGCCGCTGGGATCCGCACTGCCGGCGCACGCTGGTGGGGGCTCTCATTGTTTCGGTAGTTGGGCTGTTCCTGAATCCCGGCGGCATCAAGCAGATCCTATATCCATTCGACACATTGATGAACATGCATATTCTGATGGCCAATGTGCAGGAATGGGCGCCATTGCAGATGACTGAAGCGCGCGGTATCGGGCTGATGACCGTGGTTGTCTGCTGCCTTCTTCTGGCCGTCATGCGTCAATCCGAGTTGTTTCTTGATGAGTTGCTGCTGCTGGCGATGGGCACCTGGCTGGCTGTCGGCCACTTGCGGATGCTGATTGTATTTGGCATGCTGGCCGCGCCTATCCTGTCTCGTCAACTTGCAAATTCGTGGGAGAACTACGAAGTTGAGGAGGACCGGATCTGGCCAAATGCAGTGATGATTGCGGTGTCGCTGCTGGGCGTTTTTCTAGCATTTCCAAACCGACAGAACCTGGAAAAGCAGGTTGAGGCTGAGAGCCCCGTGAAGGCGGTGGAATTCATCAAGGCCAATCACCTTTCCGGGCCCATGATGAACGACTATACCTTTGGAGGCTACTTGATTTGGGCGGCACCCGAATACCCGGTGATGATGGACGGCCGAACCGATGTTTACGAGTGGTCGGGATTTTTGGGCGAGTTTGGGAAGTGGGCGACATTACAGAGCGACCCGAGTTCCCTGCTTGAGAAGTACAAGGTCAATTTCTGCCTGTTGACCGCACAGTCACCGATGATTCACATTCTCCCGCTCCTGCATGAGTGGAAGATGGTCTACTCCGACGACAACGCCGTGATTTTTGTGCGAACGCCCGCAGCAGGACAGAGCGACAAATAATAGATTCGCCATTTTGACCGAGCGCACTGATGGATTAAGTGTGCAGGTTGTATTCCTGCGGGCCCGCCATCACGAGCCCACTCTTTTGCCGGCCGTGAATGTACCTGCAGCACCAGCCGGTTTCATGGGTCTGGTGATCAGCGGGCCCC
Organism: Acidobacteriaceae bacterium; assembly: GCA_003133425.1. The sequence goes on along the minus strand of PKXI01000147.1, from coordinate 8,061 downwards.
ATCAGGTCTCTATAAACTACTTTCCCATAAAGGAAGATCCGCTCTTCCCAGTTCTCGACGCGGAGAAGTCTTTCCTCAGTCTCGCAGAGCCCTCTCACGTCGTCGCGGCTGAAGGATTTGAGGTTCATGAATTCGCCGGGAAGCAGAATGATTGAGGCAAGTGAATTGTCCGGCTCTCCGGGTGCGAACTCGGGAGCGGCAGGCAGGTTCGCTTCATCGGCCACGATGCTTGTCCCCTCGGCGGCCGAGACAATCTGAGCGGGACTGCGGCCACGATTTGTGGCAATAACGGTAAACCCGTTCTCGATGCTTCGGGAAGGAACAATTGTGACCAGAACCCAGGGCCTTTCTGCATGGAGGATGGCCTGCGCATACGCCAGCGCGGCCTGGGAGCTTTCAGCCGCGGCCTGGGCGGCAGCTTCTGAGTAGCTGCTCTGGCGTTCGATCTTCCTCAATGTCGAGAGCGCCACCATAATTCCGCCATAACCCAGCAGGACCAACACCACTTCGGTTCCCCATTTAAGCCGATCCTGCAGGGGCCACGGCGAGGGCGCCGGAGCCGGAGTGGCAACGGTAATGTGGGACGGCTGGTAATCGCAGTTGCCGCCCGGACAATCAGTTCTCACGTCGGGGGTCACTGCCGGTGCCGGGGTGGCAGTCAGAGGAGCAGAAGTTGAAGGGGCCGAAGCCGCGGCGGGACGATTCGCGCTTGTGTGGCTGTCCGTCTGCCCACTGGCCGTCAATTGCGCCTGCGGGATGGCCAGCACAATCGCCAGTACTGCCAGATCCTTCAACATCATGGCGCAAATGTACCATATTGCATCGATTGACTGTATGAGCCAGATCACGACGTTGATTACCTTTGGTCGTCCGCCGTGCGCGTTCGGCAGGATCCGGACCATGGGGAGTCTTTATGTAAATAGGGCTTGAATTGAAATCTGATATTCAGCAAGTAGCCCCTGAAGGCGCTCTGCAGACATCAGCCATGCGACTGCCCTGTGCTGTTCGAAGACTTACCGGCTGCTGCCCCTGAAGTTTGAAGGCAGAAACGCCCCTCGCTTCGCATGCTCGTGGAGTGACAGGGAACGAACCCTGACGCTGCGGGCACACTCCGCGCACTGACCCTGCAACCAATGGAAGAAGGATTGCGAGCAGAGGTAACCGGATTGGTTCGGCGGCGAGAAGGGAGGGGGACATTCCAGATAAGATTGAGCCAACAAATCGTCCGCATGACCCGTTGGCGGGCTTCCTGGGCACTTCTGTGCTAGCTGCACAGCTTAGAAGGTGGAGGGTAGCTTAATGTGGTTGCAATACTTCGGTTTTCAAGAAGAACCGTTTGGGGTTTCCCCGGATCCGCGATGCTTGTATCTCAGCCACACGCATCGTGAGGCGCTGGAAGCGCTGGAGCGCGGCTTCTCCAATAACCGTGGTTTTACTGCCATGATAGCCCCCCGGGAATGGGGAAAACGACGTTACTGTTTCGCTTCCTCGAGGGCATTCGGGAGTCGACCCGCACGGTATTTCTCTTCGATATCGCTGCCGATTGCGAGCCGCGGGAACTGGTGGGCTACATCTTGCGCGAACTCGGCATCACGCCCGCGCAGAGCAGTTTCGAGATGCACAAGCAATTAAGCGACGCGCTGGTCGCAGAGACTCAGGCAGGGCGCAAATTCGTGATCGTGATCGACGAGGCGCAGAGCCTCTCGGATGCTGTGCTTGAAAGAGTGCGCTTGCTTACGAACTTCGAAACGTCGCGGGGAAAGATGATGCATATCGTCCTTTCAGGACAGCCGCAACTTGACGATAAATTGGTGCAGAGTTCTCTGGTACAACTTCGCCAGCGCATATCGACCGTCTGCCGGCTTGAACCGCTTTCGTCGGAAGAGATAGCTTCCTACATTGACTACAGGGTTAAACTTGCGGGCTATTATGGCGAGCCGTTATTTACCGAAGATGCGCTCAAAATGATCGCGGGGGCCAGCCGGGGCACTCCCCGGATCATCAACAACCTCTGCTATAACGCACTGTCACTGTGCTTTGTGCTGAACAGCAAACAGGTGGACGGCAGCATGGTGGCCAAGGTAATTACCAAGCTGCAATTGACTCCGAAATCAAGAGAGCCAATTGGAGTCGCCGAGAGCGTTGCGCCTGTGAAGCCCGGTGAACACAAACAATGGAAGCAGACCAGACGACTGTTGACACTCTGGGGTCCAGCGTCTGCCGGCGAAGCAATGCTCTGGGTTCCTGCTGCTGTGTTGTTGATGGTGATGTGCGTGCCGGGCGCGTTCCGGCTCGACAAGGTTCGGGTCCCTCAGTTTCGCAAGGCGGGCGATGCCCCCTCGTTGACTCTAAAGGCTGCACCAACGCCAGCCCCGGCCCCAATCGCGGCCAACACTGCAAGTACGCTCGCAACGGCACACACTACAAGCACGATGCCACTTGAGCCTGGAAACGCTGTGATCCATCCTGTTTCCGCGCGGGCTTCGGCATCGGTCATGGAACCGGGAGCACCTGTTCATGAGCCGTCGTTGGTCGATCGCACGATTCCCAAGCCCTCGGCCGGAGTGCATCCCACCGCGCCTGTTCATGAGCCGCTGCCTGCCTATGGCTCGATTCCCAAGTCCTCGGCGGCCGCGCAAGATGTCGTGACGCCCCCGCAGGCGAGCGCTGCGGCGCAATCCCCTTCAAAGGTTTCGGACGTGAACGCCGCGACCTCGAAGCAGAGTCAGACGCGAGCCGGGCAAAGTGGTTCACCTGCGGTGCAGGTGCGGCCCGCACTTACGGGCAACACGCCGGTCGCCGCCCAGGCAGGCGCCACAATGAATGTCCGTCCGGCACTGCCCGAGAGCTACCGCTGAAGGCTACGGATTTGCGATAACGTATTAAGAATTGATCGGAGTTTTCGTTACCCAATATCGAAGATGAGTCACTAGTTGCCGGGTAACGCTTTCTTATCCTTCAGCGCGAGCGCAGTTGCGCTCTCCCGTTGCTGAGTTGTGGAGGAGCGCGGACTGGCGGGAGTGGATTCGCAGGCTCTCAACCCGCCGTAGAGACAAATCCCGAAGATCACAAGCAGAGCAATTGCCCCAGCGAGCCCCTTCCAGTTCGAAGCGCTTTTTCCCGTCAACTCCCAGTCATGTGCAAACTGCTCGGCATTAAAGAGGAATGTGCCAGACTCGTTCTCTGCCGACCAGCGCACAGCCACGAGGTCAGCTTTCGGGCTGCTGACATAGACCTTCCCCGTCAGGCCGTCTGCATTTCGTCTTACTTGCGCACCTTTCGGGGGGTATTTCGGCGAAGTCATCTCGCATCGCTCCTTGCTCGAGACGCACGATACACGTTCGGCAGAAATAGCTTACGACGCGACCCTGAGGAAAGCTCAAAGATTGGCCGGCACATCCGCCTCTAGTTTGTCGAGAAGCTGCCGCTCACCGTACCAGCGCCCGGGTAAGTGCGATCTATCCACTCGTCGAGCGGGTGCTGTTCCCCACAGTCCAGACATCTCGTGGTTCCAAACCGAGCAGCGCAGTGAGGACAAATGGCTCTGCTTTCGAACGTATCGAATGATTGCCCGCACAGCCCACATTGCCAGTAGGGTCCCAGCGGTGGCGCAGTTCTGCAACTCGGACAGGCATACCCTTCCCGGCGCGGCAACCTTGCGACACGCAACAATTCCCGCGCGTGCTTCAGCCCACTCCAGCAATTCATCAGCATGAAAACGGAAATCGCACCTATCCAGAAGGAACGTAGCCACAAGGCGAGGCCGATCAACCCCACAATGCCGAGTAAGCCGAGAACCGTGGTCACCATCAGGCTGCGGCCGCGTCCCAGCACAAACCACAGCAAGGATCGAAGAATCTGGCCGCCATCCAGGGGATAGATCGGCAGCATGTTGAAGATCAGAAGCGACAAGTCAATCCACAGGACGGCCCGCAGCAACTGATAGACGTCGGGCATCGCTTGCGCCCATCCTGCCGAACGGGCCACCACAACCGCTGTGTACAGCACCGGCAGCAGCACCACATTCACCAGCGGTCCCGCCGCAATGCTCCAGAGCGTTGCGCCCGGCCGTTGCGGTGGATTCACATACGCCACGCCACCAAGCGGCCAAAGCACGATCTGGTTTGCCGTCCCGCCCACCTGCCGGCAAGCAAGGGCATGCCCGTACTCATGCATCAGCACAATCATGAACAGCGCCAGGTACTCAACTGCATTCCATGCGACGGAGTTGTACCTTCCGCTTCGGCTCTGGATCTCATAAGCCGCCACGAGGAACCACGACCAGTGCAGATAAAGATCAACCCCTGCGAAGCGAAACAAATGGAACGAACCTTGGCGAACACTCTGCATTTGGGTAGCTTACTCCATTCAGATTGTTCCGTGCGATTTTGCGTTTGCATGTGCTTGATCAACACGGTGGAGGTTTACGATCATACGAAAGGGAGTATCGAATTAAATGAGCGAAAACACGAGGGTGGCAGTGGTTACCGGGGGAACACAAGGGATTGGCCGCAAGACTGCCGAGTTGCTTGCGCAGCGAGGTTACAGGCTCGCCATCATCGATCTTCGCGAGCCTGCGGAGACCGTTGAGTCCATTGAATCAAAAGGTGGCGAGGCAATGGGCTGCGCCGGCGATATTACAGATGAAGCTACCGTCGTGCGTTTCGCCGGCGAGGTCTTCGAACGTTATGAACGCGCTGATGTGTTGGTGAACAATGCCGGCATCAGTCTCATTTCCGCGGCGGAAGATACTGCTGCCAGCGACTATCGCCGCGTGATTGAGGTGAACCTTGTAGCGCCGTTTTTGATGGCGAAGGCCTTCGGAGAAAAGATGATCGAGGCCGGAAGCGGCTCAATCGTGAATGTTGCATCGGTTGCGGGGTTGCTGGGCGTTGCGGACCGTGCAGCCTACAACGCTTCGAAGCATGGACTGATTGGCTTAACCCGCACGCTCGCAGCAGAGTGGGGAGGGCGGGGAGTGCGAGTGAACGCTGTTTGCCCCGGCTGGGTAAAGACTGAGATGGATGTCGCGGACCAGGCAGGAGGCAGCTACACTGACGCCGATATTATTGGACGTGTGCCGATGGCGCGTTTCGCAAGTCCCGATGATATTGCCCGGGCAATCGCATTTCTCGCTGACGGAGAGGAAAGCGGTTTCGTCAATGGGCATGCGCTCTCTGTAGACGGTGGCTGGAGCGCAGACGGAAGCTGGGAGTCATTGCGTTTGCGAAAGCGGTAGCCTTCGTATAATAAGGATAGGAATTCCATACATAGCGTAGAAAAGGAGTTTACGATGCCCGCGTACGAATATCAGTGCAATGCCTGTGGAAGCCGATTTCAAGAGCGGCAGAAGATGTCCGATCCGGAGATCGAGTCCTGCCCGGGATGTGGCGGCAAAGTGAAGCGGCTGATAAGCGGCGGAGCAGGCGTCATCTCCAAAGGCGGCGGTGGCCACTCCGCAGAGGCGCGCTCAGCCTGCGGCGCCGGCGGACCCTGCTGTGGTATGGGCGGCGGCTGTGGCAGTCAGGAGTTTTGCGAACGGTAGCAAGCCTCTCCTTCTTGCCAGGATTTCTGTCATCCCCGAACACGGGTTGAGTCCTGAAAACTCGTGCAAGCTCGCAAGTTAAATCAGTCTGACGCAAACGAATGCGCGACGCCGATGATCCTGTGCGCGAGGCGTGTCGGCTCGATGTAACATGGACACTGAATCTATATGAAAGAAAATCTCATTCTCTCCCCTGAAATCCTCCTCCATATTGCTCAGACATTGAATCTGCCGATGCGTGGACTCGTGGCCGTCATTGAACTTCTGGACGACGGCGGAACGGTTCCCTTCATCGCCCGCTACCGCAAGGAAGCAACCGGCAACCTGGACGAAGTCCAGATCCGAAACATTGAAGAGAAGCTGGCGTACTTTCGTGACCTCACGGAACGCCGTGCAACAATCCTCGCTTCCATCGCGGAACAGGGCAAGCTGACCGATGAACTGAAGGCGCGGATTGAAGCCACGCTCGATAAGAGCGAGTTGGAAGATCTCTACCTTCCCTATCGGCCCAAGCGACGCACCAAGGCTACTATCGCGCGTGAAAAGGGGCTGGAGCCACTGGCGTCCTACCTTTGGCAACAAGAGCCGTCTACGCAGCCTTTGGAGATTTTTGCGGCCAGCTTTGTGAATGTTGAACTCGGCGTGGCGACCGTTGACGAAGCGCTGGAAGGTGCGCGTCATATTGTTGCCGAGTGGATCAGTGAAGACGCCGACCTGCGCAAGGCACTGCGCCGCATAATGTTTGACGAGGGCGTGATCGTGAGCCGCAAGGTTTCGGATGCGATCGATGAGCAGGAAAAGTTCAAGATGTATTACGAATACAGCGAGCCGGTAAAGACCATCCCCTCACATCGCATGCTGGCGATTCGCCGCGGCGAAGGCGAGAACGTGCTGTACTTTCTGATCGAACTGGAACCCGAACGCCCTGTCGCACTGATCCGGCGCCACGTGTTGCGGCAACAGGGTGATTGGACGCGGCAACTGGAACTCGCGATCGAGGACGCGTGGAAACGCCTGTTGAACTCATCCATTCAGGGAGAGATTCGCCTGGAGTTGAAGCGCCGTTCCGATGCAGGTGCGATCCAGGTGTTTCGGGACAATCTCTACAACCTTTTGCTGGCTCCGCCCGCGGGTCCTATCTCAGTGCTGGGGATCGATCCGGGCCTGCGCACGGGCTGCAAGATTGCTGTGGTGGACGCGACCGGCAAGCTGCTGGCGCACGACGTTCTCTATCTGCATACTTCAAAGCATGGCAACGCAGAGGCTGTTCCCAAGTTGGAGGCCCTGCTGCGCCAGCACAATGTTCGCGCCATCGCTATAGGGAATGGCACGGCTTCGCGCGAGACGGATGCGTTTGTCCGCGACTTTCTGCGCGAGAAGAATATTGACGGAATCTTTTCTGTGACGGTGAGCGAATCGGGCGCCAGTATCTACTCGGCCTCCGACGTTGCGAGGCAGGAGTTTCCCGATCTTGACCTGACGGTGCGGGGCGCTATTTCGATTGCCCGGCGGCTGCAGGATCCATTGTCTGAGCTGGTAAAGGTTGATCCCAAATCAATTGGAGTGGGCCAGTACCAGCACGATGTGGATCAGCGCCAACTGCAGGAGTCGCTGGAGAAAGTGATCGAGAGTTGCGTGAATCGCGTCGGCGTCGACCTGAATACATCGTCGTGGACACTGCTGCGCTTTGTCGCAGGAATAACGGAGCGCACCGCGCAAAACATTGTGACCCATCGCAATGAGAAGGGCGGCTTTCGATCGCGCACACAGGTTCTGGAGGTTCCAGGAATCGGGCCAAAGACCTTTGAGCANNCTGCACACTTCAGTGAAAGAGATTATTCAGAAACCGCAAATACTGGAACACGTGGATAGTAAACAACTATCCGCCGGCGCCTACACGCTCGACGATATTCTGGCCGAATTGCGAAAGCCCGGACGCGATCCGCGAGACAAATTTGTTGCGCCCGCCTTCCACGAGCAGGTGCGCGAGCTCTCCGATGTGCAACCGGGGATGGTGCTCGAAGGGGTGGTGACCAACGTGACCAAGTTTGGTGCGTTCGTGGACATCGGTGTTCACCAGGATGGGCTAGTGCACATCAGCGAATTGTCGAATCGCTTTATCAAGGACCCTTCCGATGCCGTGAAGGCGGGACAGATCGTCAAAGTGAAAGTGCTGAATGTCGATGCAAAAGCAAAACGCATCGCGCTCTCGATCAAGGCGTTGACTGCACCTCCTCCGCGCCCTGCAAGCAAGCCCGGCCAACCCACGCCGACGGCGCAGATTCCGCGGAATGAGAAGTTTGCCGCATTCCTGGAGAAATGGAACGCCCGCAAGGGATGAGTTCATCGAGGTTGGACACAACCAGTATCTCTGGCGTGACGCCAAGATCTCAGATCCGGCGATCTGGGTGGGGCTTATAACCTGTTGATTTTAAGATAGTTATTGGTGGTGCTGGCGGTCTCGAGCCATCCTCTCTCCGAACCCCATTTCCCTGCTACCCGAAGTTCGTCACGGG
>PKXI01000027.1:3318-6064 GCA_003133425.1 Acidobacteriaceae bacterium | reverse complement strand
CAGCATCGCTGGGGCATCATCCTGGCCGGGGGTGATGGAACTCGTCTGCGGCCCCTGACGCGACTTGCATGTGGCGATAACCGTCCTAAGCAGTTTTGTCCCCTGCTGGGTGGCAAAACGCTGCTCGCCCGAACTCGGTCCAGGATCGCTCAGAGTATCGATCAGAATCGGATGCTCTTCGTTCTGACAAGGAAGCACGAACCGTTCTACTCAATAGAACTGGAAATGGTGCCGGCTCATCAGAAGGTTATACAGCCCATGAATCGTGGAACATTGCCTGCCATTCTCTGGNNGCGGTCGAATGGGCTTTTAGCTATGCAGAGGTAGAGAAAGAATCCGTCCTCCTGCTTGGTGCCTCGCCAGAGAGGGCGGAAACCGAATACGGTTGGATCGAATCCGAAGCTCCCACGGGGCATGGGGCCGGAGGTCGAATTGCTCGAGTGAAGCGTTTTTGGGAAAAGCCCGCACGCCCTATCGCACAGCAACTGTTGGCCGACGGTTGCTTGTGGAACACCTTCGTGATGGTAGGTACCGTTGGAGCCTTTCTTGAGATGATAAGACGCACGTCCTCCACGATCTTCCAGACCCTCGGGTCGACGCTTGCCGATTGCGGCCTAGATGCGGAAGAGGAACGAATGCAGTATATCTATGATCGTTTGACTCCAACCGACTTTTCCAAACAGGTGTTGTCCGTCAGTGCCGAAAGACTTGCCGTTGCTAACTGTGGGAAAGTGGGCTGGAATGATCTAGGGGATCCACGCAGGCTGGTCACAGCATTAACCGAGAGCGGCATCGAAAACCCATGGGCCTGTGCCAGGGTCTGCGGCGTGTGCGGCCTTGAACCGGAACAGATAGCCATGTTGCCACCTAGCGATGAGGCTCATGAGGTAGTCTTGGAAATTGCTGCCTTACACTCATTGCCTGCTTAGCGAAACCAGTCATCCTACAACCGACACCGTGATTATCGCAAGTCCTCGCAGAATAATCGGAGGTGCAATGCCGATGATTTGTGCATCCAGGAGCCAGATCGGTCGACGATCTCCCATATCAGTTCGTTCCTCTCCGATTGTTCTTGAGAACGAGGCTGCCACGGGCATCAAACAGTCTGCCAGGCGACGGGCCAAAGCAAAACAAAGTCCCGTCGTGATTTTCACTGCGGGTCACTCGACGCGACCTATCGAAGAATTTGAGGCGCTGTTGCTTGCTCACGGCGTAAAGCAGTTGGTCGACGTTCGCACAATCCCACGCTCGCGGCACAATCCGCAGTTTAATGGGGACCGTCTCCCGGGCTCCCTCAAGAAAGCTGGAATTCGTTACCGTCACATCGCTGGGCTTGGTGGTCTGAGGCACGCGCGCCGCGATTCCATCAATTCGGGGTGGCACAATGCCAGCTTCCGCGGTTTTGCCGATTATATGCAGACTCCGGACTTTGAAAATGCCCTGGTCGAGTTAATTCGCATAGCCCAAACGCGCCGCACCGCGATCATGTGTGCTGAGGCTGTCCCTTGGCGATGCCATCGCTCACTGATCGCTGACGCGCTTCTGGTTCGAAGTATCAGCGTAGAGGAGATCACTAGCCGGACACGCACTCGCCCTCATGCTCTGACTCCCTGGGCTTGCGTGAAGCGGAAACGGCTTACCTATCCCGCGCCTCTAAATACTGGAAGCGGCTGAAAGAGAGCGATTGGATAATTGCCGCCTAATACGTCAAGCACTTGCTCCCCATAGAACACCCATGAGGTATTTGTTGTATAGAAGCGAGGTGTGTCGCTGATTCGAGCAATCGCCTTCACGAAGCGAAGATCTGTAACACCCGCGCCCCCAGGACTTTACTTCAAGATCACTGGTATGCAGGTGATGTCCAATGGTACAAGCCAACCATTGCGCGGTCCTCCAATCGATGCGGAAATGGAAACACAGTTGTTGAAATAGGAGGAAGACATGAAGGCCACGGAGATTCTTGAACGGGAACATCGCGTCATTGAGCGAGTAGCTACCGCATGCGGCACGTGCGCCGAAGTTTTAGAAAAAGGGGCAAAGGTTCCGGCAAATATTCTTCAGAGCATTGTTGAATTTTTGTCTGTCTATGGGGATCAGTATCATCGCGCGGAAGAGCAGCGACTCTTCAGTATGTTGCGAGAAAAAGGAGTGCCCTCCGGGAGCTGCCCGATCGCTGCGCTCGATCATGAAGACCAGAAAATCGAGACATTTGCCGGCCAGCTGTCCTCCGCAGTTGACGTTTACGTCAAAAGCGACGGCATGGTGACCGGCACCTTGATCGACACGCTCCACTCGCTGGCAGAAATTTATCCGGATCACATCTGGAAAGAAGACTACCTGCTGCTTCCCATGGCCGATAAGTTGCTCTCGGAAGCAGACCAGGAAAAGCTGGCAGTCTCCTTACGAGCGATCGATTCGACCACAGGAGAGCGTGCACGGCGTACAGTGGAAGACTTCTGCACAGCGATCCGGCTTTGTTCTGAAAGCGCATGCCTNNGAGCAAAATGAGACGGAATGAGGTTGTGGAGGGACTTCGCCCTCCAATGGCAACGGGTGGACCAATTTTGGAATTTGATTTGCCCGCGGCAGTGATGCAACTGAAGCAGAAATCCAACTGGTCTGGCCATCGCAATGCCAGGACACTGGTAAAACACCGCGATTGTCGAATCGTGCTTATGGATTTGGAACGTGGCGCACATCTGGTCCGACACCAAACACGTGGCACCGTGGTGATTCAGGTTGTGAG
>PKXI01000027.1:3007-3302 GCA_003133425.1 Acidobacteriaceae bacterium | reverse complement strand
AGGGTCTGTGCACAAGCGAGTGGGCAGAGCTTTCATTCCCTCTGCGCCATTGCGGATCGAGTGGCCAGCGATCCTGCGGTGGAAAGGCAGTCTGCGTGACTCGCATCCTCTCGGGCATTCAGCCTACGGGCGAGATTCACCNNCCGTGGTGATTCAGGTTGTGAGCGGACACATTAAGGTCCGTGTGTTCAATGAGGTTTTCGATGTCCCGGTGGGGCACGTCATCTCACTCGATCCTCATTTGTCCCACGACGTAGAGGCTCTTGAGGAGACCGCTTTGCTGATCACGATTGCC
>PKXI01000027.1:0-2967 GCA_003133425.1 Acidobacteriaceae bacterium | reverse complement strand
CAGCCTACGGGCGAGATTCACCTCGGCAATTACCTCGGGGCATTACGGCATTGGGTGGCGCGACAGGCCGATGCGGAATGCCTCTTCCTTATTGCCGACCTGCACGCGATCACGACGCCCCAGGACCCGGGAGAATTACGGAAGCGTACGTGGGAAACCGCAACACTCCTGTTGTCCCTGGGAATCGACCCGAAGCGTTCAATCCTGTTTCTTCAATCCCAGGTTGGATATCATGCCGAGCTTGCGTGGGTTTTGAACTGCCTTACGCGTGTGGGAGAATTGCGCCGTATGGTGCAGTTCAAAGGAAAGGAATCTCGGCGGGATGAGGCTGGAGCGACCGCAGGGTTGTTTACCTATCCCGTGCTGCAGGCCGCCGATATCTTGCTCTATCAGGCGGACAGCGTTCCGGTCGGAGAAGACCAGAAACAGCATCTTGAACTGGCTCGCGATCTTGCACAGCGGTTCAATAACCGATTCTCTGCGACGTTCACGATTCCCGAGCCGCTGATCGCACCCATGGGTGCCCGCATTATGGATCTTCAGAACCCACAGAAGAAGATGTCCAAATCTTCGGAGTCCTCCTTAGGAACCATTTTTCTTACGGATCGTCCAGAAGAAATCCAGGCCAAGATCCAATCGGCTGTGACGGATTCCGGCTGCGAAATCAGAATATCGATCAACAAGCCCGCAATTAGCAATCTCTTGGTAATCTATTCCATTATTGACGGAGTCGACATTCGGGATACAGAAGAGATGTTTGCCGGCAAAACGTATGTGCAGTTCAAGAAAGCGTTAGCGGACAGGCTGATGGAGTATTTACGTCCAATTCGGGAGCGATACGAGCAAATCGAGGCGGAACGTGATCAGATTGAACATATTTTGATCAAGGGCTCGGAAAAGGCGAAAACCATGGCGGCGCAGACGCTCACTTCCGTTTATGACCACCTCGGATTTGTTCAACCTCGAACTCATATAGCGTGATGCCGACTAGGCGATTCACGTTCAAGCGATGACCAAAGGCCCGGGTTTAAGGATTTCTCCAGATTGGGTCAGGCCCGCCAACAAGAGGTGAAGGTAGACCAAACCGGCATATGGCCGCCAGCGGGAAATGATACGTCTCGTGCTGTTGTAATCCAATGACCGTCCGAGTCCGAGCCAAAGAGCCAACCTGTTACGCGCACCAACGTCATCGCCTGGAAATACGCTGGTTCTACCGAGGCTCCGGAGCAGCACGTACTCGGCAGTCCATCGCCCAACTCCGTGCAGCTTCAAGAGCATCTGAGTGACGGCCGGATTGTCCAGGTGCTCCAATTGCTCGGAATCAAACTGGCCTGTAGCTGTCTCTTGCGACAGTCCCAACAAATACTTGGCTTTGCGATAGCTGAAACCTAGTTCGCGAAATGCTTCTGCCTTCAGTAGGAGAAGATCCTTCGACCTAGGAAATCCATATTCAATGGAGCCGTCGGATTGGAGAGCTGGGCTGCACCGCCTCGCCAGTCGATTCAGCAATTCAATACCGACAGTAAGCGATAGTTGTTGGCATGCGATCGCGTTCACAAGACCTTCGAACACGTCTGGAAAGCGTGGCGGCTTGAGTCCGCGGAACTGTTCGACCAGAGCTCCAAGGCGCTTGTCTCCAAGGGCCAGCCGATAGAACTCGCTGAGATCGATTCGAAGACCCAGCATTCGGGTCAGCGCAGACGTCACTGTGTCTTGAGATTGCCGGTTGATGTGCTTGCCGGTCAGAGTGACTCTCAGCCGGGCGCGCTCAGGGGTACCGGACTGCGTTACCAGAACTTCGAGCGGTTCTTCATGAACCACCATGACTCGCCGGTAGTTGGCGCCATCCCATCGATCGACGATATTGCGTGCACGCCGACGCAAAGCCCAAACGGTAAGATCAAGCCGAAACGGCGCCATTGGACACAGCACGAAACTCAATGAGTTCAAAGCGGGTCACCTGTTGCCCCATTGGACAAAACTCCTCCACGTCCAAGTTATCCTTCTGCTACGAATCTGCTTTCGCTTCGGAGCCGCCAACTGGTGAGGGCGGCTGATAGCTTCCCGCAACTGCCCTAAAACTGACTGCGAGCCGATTCCAACCATTAATTGCAATAACAGCCATCGTCAGGTCCACCAATTCCTTCTCGTTGAATTGACTTCTCGCATTCTCGTAGACATCATCCGGTACTCCGGTTTCCGACACGAGAGTGACCGCCTCCGTCCACGCAAGAGCGGCACGTTCACGATCATTGAAGAAAGGTGCTTCGCGCCAAACAACGACTGCGTAGAGTCGTTGCTCCGATTCACCTAATGCACGTAGATCCTTACTGTGCATGTCCACGCAATAGGCGCAACCGTTGATCTGAGATGCTCGCAACTTCGCCAGTTCGAGCAGCGGACTTTCGAGACTGCACTGGTCCACATACCGTTGCATCTCGAGTATGGTGGAGACCGCTTTTGGTGCAATCCCTTGATAATCGATTCTTCGCATTCTTTCCTCAGTGTCCGTAGTGCTTCGCGTTGATCTCGACAAAGTGCTTCCATTTGTCCGGCAGGTCGTCGAGCGCAAAAATGGCGGATACGGGGCAAGCCGGCACGCATGCGCCACAGTCGATGCACTCCACCGGATCGATATACAGCTGTTCCTCTGAATCGAAAGACGATTCTTTCTTTCCAGGATGAATGCAGTCCACTGGGCAAGCATCCACGCAGGCGGTGTCCTTCGTTCCAATACAGGGTTCCGCAATTACATAGGCCATAATGAAGAACCTCCCTGATTAAGCATAAGGGCGGTTGTTCTGCTCGTCTGTGACAAAAGTCATTGGCAATGGTTCTCATAGTTGACAGGGAATAGTGAGAAGTCTGCACAGAGTGGGTCTCGACAATGCTTGAAAGCGTGTTATCTGCAATGTTTGAGCGGGCTGCGGACGCCGCTTTCGTCATTTCAGATGACGGGGAGATTCA
>PKXI01000157.1:1230-3347 GCA_003133425.1 Acidobacteriaceae bacterium | reverse complement strand
GCACGGCTGCATTCCCGATTCTATAAAGACAATACAGGGCGCACGAATCGTGGTGAAGTATCTCAACGACCATCCGGAGAGGTTGCATGTCCCCGACACCAGATTAGTTCTGATGGCGATGGTCGATGCATTCCCGTGCAGCAAGGAAAGTCGATGAGCGAGGAAGAAGTACGCTATCGTACTTAAAACTTAGTGCGTGGCTGCTTGTCTAGTATCCCCAACTTCATCGAGATTTCGTAGAGTTCGTCAACATGCTTCCTCAGTGGTGCCCAACGCTTTTTACTCCGCTCCCTGAGTTCGTGGGCTATTCGCTCAACATCGAGGTGTAGTTGGCAAAGTTCAGACAATGGAGATTTGACCGGCTCAGGTTTTTTCATCCCAACATCGTACATCTCTTTTCCTCTATTTTGCCGAGCATTTCTTTACCTGCACACGGAAGCCGGGATACGAAGCCCCAGCTTCTCCCCATTTGTTAATTGCCTGAAATCTCTGTTCACCAGTTTACGTGCCCCGAGAATCCATCTTCGACCGCCGCGACCTCTCGCTCCTCCGGCCTCAGCGGCGGATTGAAGTAGCGGAAATCAACTTTCAAATCGGCGACTTTTTAGCCTTTCAGTCCATTCAACAGCGGTCTCTTTGCCGCCGCGCCTCTCGACTTCAAAAACTTGATGCTTCGTACTTACCCGTGGCGGCTTCGGAAAGCGTCATCTCTCGATTTTGGAATCCGGTCTCGATGGCGTTCTGATATTGCAGAGTCACAGGCTAGGGCATTAAGTCTAGCCCCTCAATCCCACAGCTTCGGAGGAATTTCCTATCCTCCTCCCGGTACTCCCGATTGAAGTATTGCACGGCTTCCTTCCAGAGCCGCCAACCCTCTGATTTACCCATCGCACGGCACTGAACACCCCGCCGAATGAGGTCTACTCTCGGAATGTCGCCCTTTACGGGCAACTGAAGCATGGAGCAATCCTTGAAGACCCACTCATGAACAGGAAACCCCTGCTGGTTCACGTTACGGTGCAAGAGCGAGAAATTTTTCGGCTTGCATATATCGTCATACACCCGCATCAGCAGTTCCATATCATGCGAAGCTTCCCGTAGCTTCTTCCACCATTGCTCCGAAATCGGGAGGGAGAATCCACAGGAATTCACGTTAGGGTCGATATGGTTTTCACCACCGGGCAGGAGAGAGCAGACGCGACAGGTGCGACCATCCTCCCGTAAGTCGGGTTCGAAGTGATGGCGTTGATTATCGGGTTCAATGCTGCTTACAAGCGCATTGATAACTTCGTCATACGCATCTGCAACAAGAGGAGTGGTGGGCTTCCCCGGATGAAAGAGCGGCAATGTGATGCTCAAGTTCTGTGGGGTCGCCTCAAGGCGGGCGCACTGTTCTAGCAAAAATACCAAAGACATTAAGACTCGTACATGCTCGGGCTTGAAACCAAAACACTCCCAATGCCGTTCGGGAAACCGCTTTAGACGGATTCCAAATTCCCTCCCGTCAATCATGCCTGTAAACTTTGTGGGTATTGGCATAGAGGGTGTGGGCGAATTTGCAGTAGCTCCGGCCTCGTTGAAGAGCAAAACCATTTCCCGCTGAAAAGCCAACTGAATTTCCTTAGTCTCGGAGAGACGCAGCGCGGGTTGGCATCTTTTACCGTCGTGCATGGTAGTCGTGATTTCTCTCTAGCATGGGTATTCACTAGTTATCCTGTGCAGAAGAACGTTGTAAGTCAATTCCTCTTCCGGGGTACATACTGCGAAGAGCAAGGAAACCGTTGAAGTCAGTGCACTGTCTGCCGCTTCGTTACCAGTAAGACCGGACGCAGCAGAGCGTAGTGCTGCAAGTCTCGATAAGAGCGGCCCCGGCGATTGCCCGGACGAAACTCGGCGCTTCGCCCTCTCGGACGCCTACCGGTGCCAGTCGCAGTGCCCGACGTAGCCGATTGAGCTATGAGTCCACTGAATAATGGGGGCACTACTTACCTATTTGCTGGCGGCGGGTTTCTGCCGTGCCGTTTCTTTCTCTATCTTGTGCCTCTGAAACGCTGCGACTAATTTCTGGGTTTGTTCCCTGACAGAGCCAACATATCCGGCAAGTTGGAGTTCTGCTC
>PKXI01000157.1:914-1189 GCA_003133425.1 Acidobacteriaceae bacterium | reverse complement strand
GCATGGAAGGAATACGTCTTTCCGGTGAGAGAAGATGTCTCCGCCTTGCTTCGGACAATCCAGCCTCATTCAACGAAAGGAATCGTATGCGAAGAACACCTCGAAGTCTGGCAGATCCACGCGAGGAACTGGTTCAGATTGAACAGGAATTCGTTCGGCTTCAGAAACGCATCGAGGCCGTACGGGATTGTGTGACGGACTCGCTCGTTTCCTTTGGACGGACATTGTCACGAAGGCCAATTCTGCTCAGACATCAGGAAGCCACGGAACTACAA
>PKXI01000157.1:0-834 GCA_003133425.1 Acidobacteriaceae bacterium | reverse complement strand
AAGGACATAGCGGATGAGGAACTTGTACACGCAGGAGAGTTTCTGAAACTGTTGTACGCGCTTGCTCCTGATGAAGAGGCGCTCTATGCCAAGGGGGCTGGAGAAGTGACAGAAATTGCGAAATCACAACTTCAGCAGACAACGTAGGTATCGGGCACTATTCTCGTTTGCATTGTACTCAAACCACCCCCAATACCCACCCCTCAACAGCGGTGGTATCTCATTTCCCGGTTTTCTTGGGCACGGTCGAATGCAGTCAGCAGAAAGCCCCGGTCGTTTCCAGCCGGGGCTCTTCGTGTGTGGAACCATCTTTAGGACGCACCGGCTTCCGTTGAGGCAGTGGTGGCCTTTTCCGGCGCAGCTTTCGTCGCGAACACCGCAACCACAAGCGCACCGAGACCCAAAATAGCCACGCCCAACGCCACCCAATCTTCCGGCTCAAAGGGCACTTTTGTTTTTCTCTCTCGCGGTGTCATTTCGCTCATCTTCAGGTCTTCGTCCATGGCTACTGCTACCTCTTAGCTAAACCTTCTCTGAAGGTAACGTATTCCGTCCCGATTTGTTGCGGTCAAATAGGCACAATCAATCCCGGACTGTTGTTTCTCACGTTGCCCACATCCCGGCTGACCGCCCATGCCTTCATCTCCTCTGCTGGATATGGTCTGAGCAAATCCACGGGTAGGTGTGACGGTTCACCGGGCTCCAACCATCTGTCGTAATCCTGCCGGTGGAGTATGACCGGCATTCGGTTGTGAATTGGCTCCATCAAATCGTTGGGGTCAGTCGTGATGACTGTATAGGTTTCAAGTGCGTTGCCAGTTTCCTCATCCTTCC
>PKXI01000439.1 GCA_003133425.1 Acidobacteriaceae bacterium | reverse complement strand
TCGAACTCAGCACTGTCCAGTGAACTTAGGGCACAGAATGCTACTCGCATAATTGACCCCGTGAAAGAAGCCAAGGCCAAGCAATGGCTGGCGGACTTTGAAGTTGCACACGGTCGCAAACCCACCATCATGGACACCAAGGAGATGATTGAAGCCGCAAAGCGTGGGGGATTCCTGTATGAGGATTCGGTGAAGTGATGGCAACTAAGAACCAAGCCGCAGTTGAACAAGGTCGTAGAGGAGGCACGAAACGTGCCGCCAACCTGACCCCCGAGCAACGCAGTGAATCACCACGTATCGCATCCATCGCCCGGTGGGGATGGCAGAGGAAGAAGGTCAGCTAACAGTAGAAGATGCTGACGACCGCGCCGACCGTGTGGCCCGCAATTAAAGAAAGGAGATTAAAGATGCCAATTGGCAAGCGTGTTGCAATTTCATTTCACTCGTACAACCCTCGTCGCTACTCGCGTCCATGGATTGCGCGTGTCGTTGCGTGGCCTGTTGGAAAGAAGCCGGAGTTAGTATTCGGTCACTACTGCGGCGATGAGGGTGGAGGCGAAGCTGAAATCATCGCCTACCCCGGTGAAATCGTTCGCTACGGTCAGCGGGATGGCCGGAGAGCGGATAAGAGTCTGAACGAATGGGGCGTGGTTGAGGACGATTACTCTGTGCGGGACATCAAGCAGACTGAGGCCTGTGCTCTGTTTGAACAACGCCCGAAGTGCGAATTCACGCCGAGCCCCATAACAAATCCCTTGCCTGAGGCAGAAGCAAAGCGTCGGGCGGTGGAATTCACGCCAAGCCCAATGCAAATGCCAGTGTTCGTTGAGAAGCGGAAGCAGCCTCGCCCTCGTCAAGAACCGCGACGGCAGTTGGAGTGTTGAGTCTGTAGCCAGCGGCAAGTGAGCAACGCTCTCAAGTCACAGGCAAAGGCCACAACGGATAACCAATAACCGAACGGAGAAAACAAAATGTACAAGGGTGAACTGTTCAACTATCGTTACGGCGAGATTTTGGCAGCTATTGAGGCAATTCCCGGTGTCTCCAACATGGAACTCGCTCGGGCGTTTCGCCTCAGCTACAACATCATCCGCGCCCTCACCGCCGCGATGAAAAAGGAAGGCGACATCACTGGTCGTCTTGAGCGGTCAGGGCCCCACAGCAAGACCCTGTGGTTTGCGAACGACAACAAGAAGTATTTGCAAGAGCCAGAAGGGCGCGTGTCTATCGACACAAGGACCGCCACGGCACCACAGGCTACGCGCCCGGTGCGGGTTCGTGTAATAGAAGAAACACCAGCGGCTACGCACGCTGTGCGGGTTCGCGTGGTGGAGAAAGAGGCACAACCGCCCACGTACCCGGTGCGGGTTCGTGTGGCAGAAGAATACTCTTTGCCTACCAAGTAGACTACAAAACCCCGTGCGGTACGGTAGCCATGGCCGCATCGCCCCTCAGTACATCAACCGCGTGTGCGATGAAGTCTTCACGTGGCAGGATGTCGCCAAGCAGTTTTGGGGACGGGCAGCATGAAAGCAGCAGCGGGTGGAATGTCCAGCCCTACAACCACGACCAATCCGCACCGAGCCCCATCAGGAGAGAGGGCTTGGCGGGAACCAAAGGAGCATTAGGAGAAGCCAGATGACAACTATCTCACCGCATGAAGTCAAAATCTACTGCACCTTCACTCGTTCACCCCGGACGTGGTTCACGAGCGACGAAGTAGCAAAATCCGGTATCTCGGGGGTCAAGTTTCGATGCTTTCACAGCGGCGTACAACCGCCGCAAATCAAGGAAGCACCGAGAACGGATATGCGATATGGAGTCCAGACTTTTATATGACAGGAAGGAAGCCGCACGGCAACTGTCCATCAGTGTGCGGTCGGTCGATTATGCGATTGCAGATAAGAAACTTGACACTCGCCGCAACGGACGCAGGGTGCTCATCACGCACGCCTCATTGGTGAAGTATGCGTCGAGCAATCACTACGGACCCGTAACGAGTCGCTCTGACGCCGATGCTGTAGCTTCCGGTGACAAGTGTGCATAGCGTGCAGCCATCGCTATGGTTTTATGACCAGCCAGCACTTGAATTTCTTTCGTGCTCACTCCTGCCATCGCCAACCAAGAGCAGAACGTGTGCCTGTTGTTGTGCCATGTATAGTCGGTAATCTCCGCCTCTGTCAGGGCAGGAGCAAACCACCAGCGGCAATCGGAACTCGGCCCCGGACGTGGGAACACATCATCTCCCCGCTGATGGGCTACACTCGCTTGCTGCTCTTTGAGAGCCTCTAAAGCCACGCTGTTCAACGGCACATTTCGCGCCGACCCATTCTTGGTCTTCGTCAAACGAATGACTTTACGCTTGAGGTCTACTTGCTCCCACGTCAACGAGTATTGTTCTCCCCAACGCATCCCTGTATAGACGCTCACGATGAATGCTGGCACCTGCTCTGCGTTGTCACGCTTGATGATGTCCAGAAGCTTCTTGTATTCATTCCGGCTGAGAAATCTGAGCCGTGCGTTATTCTCCGTACGCATCTGGACAAGCCGAGCCGGGTTGCTCTTGACTTTCCCGTTTCGAAGGGCCTCGCGAAAAACTAGCGAGAATAGAGCGCGGTACCGATTACTCGTTGCGGGCTTTTTTGTGTTATTTGTGAGCCAAGCATCAATTTCTTGCGGAGTGATGCTGTCTGCAACCCTCTCGCCAAAATCCGGGCGGATTCTCTTTAGACGTGAGACTATGTGCTTTTGGTCGCGGTGATGCGCTTTACTGTACGTTTCAATGTCATCGGCAAGCATGCCGAATCGAATGCCAGCATTCCGGAGATTGTCCGGCATCTTGACGCCTACACGGCGGTCATTCCGGCGCTTGTTCAGCAGGTCAATTGCATCGCCTTTGCGTCCAACCTTCTCACGCCTCAGCTTCCCACTTGCATCGCGGTATCGTATCCACCAGACGTTTGAGCCGGGCTCGCGTTCCCACACGCCACGAATAGCCTTTGCCTCGTCTTTTCGCATCTGGACGCACCAACCGCACGAAGTATCACTAATAGTATCACCGGCGGTTTTAAAGAGGCGTGGAAACTTAAGTAAGTTGTTGATTCTATGGTGGGCCCGGAGGGATTCGAACCCCCAACCAAGGGATTATGAGTCCCCTGCTCTAACCGTTGAGCTACAGGCCCTGATTTTTTGTAACTCTTTTATTTTGTTTCTATTGTACCGCTTACTCGCGAAGTATTCCGAGTGCGGGCTATTCAGGTGGTGTGAGTTACGGTTTCAGCACGGTTTTTTATGGCTCCTTTGGCAAGCTGACAGAACTGCACCACCGCTGCATGCTCCAGAGTATCGAACATAGCGGAAAGTAGCCACCCTGGAACGTTACGCTGCTCGCGGCTGCTTCCAAGGGAATACTCTGGCTGGTGGCGGTGCGTTCATCGAGGCACGGCTGAGAGATTCTGAAAGACTGGTCGAAGCTCGGTAGACGAATGTGAAGTACGGCAATTACAACATCGCCTTTCTTAAGCACTTCCCGCGGAATAGGTTGCGAATAATGGCATGAGCGCCGCGCCCGAAGATGCGCTGGTCGATTCCGCTGTTGATTTGCGGTGGCGCGAGATTTATCCTTCTTGCTTCGACTATATGATCGCAGCTCCTCTGCCAGAGATGGGAGGAAGTATTCTGGATAGATCTACTTATCAGTTCCAAATGGAGACAGTAAAATGGCACTCCAATCAGCAACATCAGCGCACAGCGCGGCAGGTACGGCTCAGCGAGTCCCGGTGGTATTGAACGGGCGCGCGCTCGAAGCCAACCGGGGCATTCCCCTCAATATGGATTGGGTGGAGAAGGTGCGGGTTAACACCAGTGCGGTGGAGCGACGGGCGACGACTCATTGCGCGCGGCGCACCGTTAAGAAGGAGAATCAGGCCGCGTGGCTGTTGCGCGCGATTGCGTGCATGGATTTGACGACGCTGAGCGGCGACGACTCTGCCGATCGCGTGCGCCGGCTCTGCGCGAAAGCGCGCAATCCGTTGCAGCGGCACCTGGTGGAGGGGCTCGGTATTGAGGAGTTGCATCTGACGGTCGGAGCCGTCTGCGTATATCACGCTTATGTTGAGACGGCGGTGAAGGCGCTGGAGGGATCGGGGATTCCAGTGGCCGCGGTTTCGGCGGGATTTCCTGCCGGGTTATCGCCGTTGGCGGAGCGGGTAGCGGAGATTCACCGCTCAATAGAGGCGGGCGCGACGGAGATCGACATTGTGATTACGCGCGCGCACGTTTTTAACGGCGAGTGGCAGGCTCTGTACGACGAGGTTGCCGCTTTCAAGCAGGCCTGCGGGCCGGTTCATATGAAGGCGATTCTGGCTACCGGAGACCTGATGACGCTTCGCAATGTGGCGCGCGCAAGTTGGGTGGCCATGATGGCCGGCGCGGATTTCATCAAGACATCGACGGGTAAGGAAGCCGTGAACGCCACGCTCCCGGTAACGCTGACGATGGTCCGCGCGCTCCGCGATTACGCAGAGCGGACTGGCATGGCAGTGGGCTTCAAGGCGGCGGGCGGCATCCGCACCGCCAAGCAGTCACTGGACTGGCTGGCGCTGATGAAAGAAGAGCTGGGGCGGCCGTGGCTCGAGCCGTCGCTGTTTCGGTTTGGGGCGAGCGGCATGCTGGGCGACATTGAGCGTCAACTCGAACATCATCTGACCGGCCGTTATTCGGCGGCGTACCGTCACCCCATCGCGTAGATGGTTTTCGTGGAAAAGAAGGAGACGCTGTGAGCATTGCGGAGAAGTTCTACACCATGGAATATGGAGCCGCGCCGGAAGATCCAAAGGAAGCGGTGCAATGGCTGGAGCGGCATCATCGCCGGTTTGAGGAATTTATCGGCGGAGCGTGGGTGAAGCCGGCGAGCGGCGAATATCAAACCACCAGCGATCCTTCTACGGGCGACACCCTTGCCGAGGTTGCGAAGGGAAATATCGATGACGTGGAAGCCGCGGTGGCAGCTGCGCGCAAAGCTTTCCCCGGTTGGCAGGCCCTGAGCGGACACGAGCGGGCACGGCATTTATACGCTCTCGCCCGGCTGGTGCAGAAACACTCGCGGCGGCTGGCGGTGTTGGAGTCGATGGACAACGGGAAGCCGATCAGGGAGAGCAGAGACATCGATATTCCGCTGGTGGCTCGGCACTTTTACCACCATGCAGGCTGGGCACAGTTGCTTGAGTCGGAGTTTCCCAACTACACGGCATGCGGAGTAGTGGGCCAGGTTATTCCGTGGAATTTTCCGCTGCTGATGTTTGCATGGAAGGTGGCTCCGGCGCTGGCTGCGGGCAACACCGTGGTGATCAAGCCGGCGAAATATACGCCGCTGACGGCACTGGCATTCGCCGAATTGGCAATGGAGGCGGGCCTGCCTCCCGGCGTGCTGAATGTGCTGACATGCGACGCTCGCACCGGCCAGGCATTGATCGAACATCCAGGAATCGACAAGGTCGCTTTCACCGGCTCGACGGAAGTGGGCCGCATCATTCGCAAGGCCACAGCGCAATCGCACAAGAAGTTGTCACTCGAACTGGGCGGCAAATCGCCGTTCGTGGTATTCGATGACGCAGATCTGGACTCCGCGGTCGAAGGACTCGTAGATGCCATCTGGTTCAACCAGGGGCAGGTATGCTGCGCGGGGTCTCGGCTGCTGGTGCAGGAACGCGTGGCCGAGACGCTCTATGCGCGGCTGCGTGCACGCATGGAAACTCTGCGCGTTGGGCCTCCGCTGGACAAGTCGATCGACATCGGCGCGATTGTTTCGCCGGTCCAGTTGGAATCCATTCGCAAGATGGTGGACACGGGCGTGGCAGAGGGCGCACGGTGCTGGCAGCCGACCAACAAGTTGCCGGAGAAAGGTTGCTACTATCCCCCTACGCTGCTGACCGATGTGCATCCGGCAGCGACGGTGGTACAGGAAGAGATCTTTGGCCCGGTGCTAGTGGCCATGACTTTCCGCACGCCGGCAGAAGCTGCGGAACTGGCCAACAATACTGTATATGGATTGGCGGCGAGCATCTGGAGCGAGAATATCAACGTCGCGCTGGACCTGGCTTCGCAGGTGAAGGCGGGCGTGGTGTGGGTGAATTGTACCAACCAGTTTGACGCAGCATGCGGATTCGGCGGCTATCGCGAATCCGGATACGGCCGCGAAGGCGGACGCGAGGGCATGCTGGAGTACCTGACACCGAAGTGGCTGCATTCGCTGCCGGCTGCCAAGGCTGAGACAAATCGCCCGGACAAATTAAACGCCACTTCGAACGATGAGGATGATATTACGCCGGCTGACTCTGCTATCGACCGCACAGTCAAGCAATACATTGGCGGAAAACAGGCCCGGCCGGATTCCGGCTATTCCTTCCCGGTTTACGGGCGGGAGGGCCAGTTGCTCGGCGAAGCGCCGCTCGGCAACCGCAAGGACATTCGCAATGCGGTGGAAGCTGCGCGAGGCGCTTCGGGCTGGGCGAAGGCGACAGCGCATGGCCGCGCGCAGGTGATTTATTACATTGCAGAAAACATGATCCAGCGGCGCGACGAGATTGCGCACCGGTTAGCTGCGGTTGTCGGCGAAGAACAGGCGGCTGTCGAGATCTCTCTCTCAATCGAGCGTATTTTCACGTATGCCGCGTGGGCAGATAAGTACGACGGCCAAGTGCATCATCCGCCGGGACGCAATATCACGATTGCGATGCCGGAGCCGGTGGGGGCCATCGGTATTCTTGCGCCGACGGAAGCGCCGCTACTGGGGCTGCTCTCACTTGTGCTGCCCGCAATCGCGGTGGGGAACACAGTTGTTGCGGTACCCTCGGAACTCTACCCGCTGATTCTCGGTGATGTGTACCAAGTGCTCGACACCAGCGATCTTCCCGGCGGAGTTGTGAACCTGGTGGCCGGCAAACCTGCGGAGTTGGGCAAGACGCTTGCGGAGCACGATGGCATCGAGGCCATATGGTGCTTCAGGAGCAACGAGGAAGCAGCGATGGTGCGAGCCGCCTCGATTGGCAATATGAAGCAGGTGTGGACCAACGACGGCCACGAGTACGACTGGTTCAATCCGGCCCAGGCAGAAGGCCGCTGGTTCCTGCAACACGCTACGCAGGTGAAAAACATCTGGGTGCCGTACGGGGAATAATCTTCAAACCTGAATTTGCCAAGAACTCTGATCAAGGCTCGCGAGGCGAACGCATCAGTTTGCAGTTCGCCTCGCAGCCTTCACGCGATCGCTAGTCCTTCAGCGTTATCATCTTTGCCTTGTTCTGCGCCTCGATTACGAGCTGAGCGGCAAGCAGGCACTCTTCCGGGTCCTGCGCCAGATGGGTGCGGTTCACGATGTCTGCCACAAATTGCGGGCCAAAGGGCAGCGGCATCTGGTTGCAGTCGATGTAGCGTGACTGTTTGCCGTCCACAATGAACAGGTTGTTTCCCTGTCGCTTGACGCCTACATCTGTATACTTGCGGATTTCGATGTAGCCATTGGTACCGAGGATGAAGAGGCGGCCATCGCCCCAGGTTCCGAGGCCATCGGGCGTGAACCAGTCGAGCCGCACGTAACCAAAGCCGCGGTCGCCGCGTAGCACCATGTCGCCGAAGTCCTGGAATCGCGGATGGTCGGGATGGCGGACGTTGGCGACTTGTGACTCTACGATCTCTGCCTGCTTCGAGCCTGTGTAATAGAGAAATTGTTCTACTTGATGTGAACCAATGTCGCAGAGAATGCCGCCGTACTGGTCGGGATTCCAGAACCACTCGGGCCGCTGGGATGCTCCACCCGCGTCGCCGCCCCCGCGTTGAAAGATCTGATGCGGCGCAATGTTGATGGTCTGGATCACCTTGCCAATCGCGCCCTGACGAACAAGCTCCCCTGCATAAACGGCCGCCTTCACCTCCAGCAGTTCGCTGTACATGATGGCGTAAATCCGCTTGGTCTCAGCAATGGTCTTGCGCACTTCGGCAAGCTGCTGCAGCGTCGTGATCCCCGGCTTGTCTGCGAGAAAGTCCTTGCCGTGCTTCATGGCGCGGACGGCCAGAGGCGCGCGTTCGCTGGCAATCTGCGAACTCAGGACCAGTTGCACGGATGCGTCATTCAGAATTTCGTCTTGCGTCTTGACCATCTTCACGTCAGGAAAGCGCTTTTTGAGGGTGGCAATCTTGTCGGGCTCGCCGGCCCATGCTGCAACCATCTCGCCGCCGCCACGCTGAATTGCGCCGATCATGCCATAGATGTGGTCGTGGCTCATGCCGCACACGGCAAACTTGATGTGATTTTTGGGGACCTCTTCGGCCTGGGCGGGCAGCGCCACTTCTTCGACTACGCCGCCATGGACACCACCAAGCGCCATCGCACCTTCCGGCATGCCGGCCATCATGGCCATCGATCCCATTACTCCGGCTTGCTTCAGGAAGTCACGCCGGCCAGTAAAAATCTTCTTCATTTCTCCTCCGCATCCGCAACAGTCTTGTTAAACCAGGTAACGAATTCGACTTTCCGGAAATGACTCATCCGGTCGCGCCGAATTTCCGAACAGAGCGTTTTTCAATTTTCGTCCGCATCGATGATAACCGGGCTTGCCGGGCGATGAGAATTGCCAGGGGTAATTTCGGCTGCCTTGGTGAAGTGAGGGGGCGGGAAGAGGAGGCCGGCGGGACCGAGGCGCGATGATGTTTAAATGGATGGAAACAGCGTGCAGGCATTATGTGCGCGCGTGGCAATTGCGGTGCCAGCATTTTTTGCAAGGAGATACGATGACTCGGTACGGAATGGTGATCGGCCTCAAGCCGGAGGCTGAAGAGAAGTACAAGCAATACCACGCCGCCGTGTGGCCGGGCGTGCTGGAGATGATTCGCAAGTGCAACATTCGCAACTACTCGATCTACCTGAAGGACCACACTCTTTACGCCTATTTTGAATACCACGGGACCGACTATGCCGCCGACATGGCGAAGATGGCGGCCGATAAGACGACGCAGGAGTGGTGGGCCATTATGGAGCCCATGCAGAGCCCGGTGCCGATGCGCAAAGAGGGCGAGTGGTGGGCCAACATGGAAGAAGTCTTCCATTTGGACTGAGGTGGATGCGGTCCGATCTTAACCGCCTTCTCAGCGCCCAACGGCCACTCTGCGAAAATAGAGGTAGATGCTCTCTCTGCAAAATGCCGGTAAGCGGTTTGGACCGCGGGTCTTGTTTCTTGAAGCCAATTGGCTCATCCGAAGCAAGGAAAAAACTGCGCTGGTGGGCGCCAACGGCACCGGTAAATCGACATTGATGAAGGTGCTGGCCGGCCTGGAGACGCTGGATTACGGCGGCGTGCAACAGACGCGGGGCATGAGCATCGGCTACCTGCCGCAGGAGGGTTTGCGGCTGACCGGGCGAACCGTCTTCGAAGAATGCCTGTCGGTGTTTGACGATCTGCACGAAATGGAACGGGAGATCGAGCGGCTGGGCGGGCAGCTTTCCGTGCTGGATCACGAGGGGTCGGAGTACGAGGCCGCTGCGGAACGCTATTCGATGCTGCAGGAACGCTTCCACGCGCTGGACGGCTACGCGCTGGACGCGCAGGTGGGCGGCGTGCTGACCGGACTCGGCTTTGGCAAAGAAGACTGGGGGCGGCAGACGGATGAGTTCAGCGGCGGCTGGCAGATGCGGATTGCGCTGGCAAAACTGCTGCTGGCAAAGCCGAACCTTCTTCTTCTTGACGAGCCGACGAATCACCTTGACCTTGAAACTCGTAACTGGCTCGAAGACTATCTGCACACCTATCCGTTCGGTTACATACTCATCTCCCACGACCGCTATTTTTTGGATGTTACGATCGACCGCACGGTAGAGATATGGAACAAGCGGCTGACGATCTACCAGGGCAATTACAGCAAATACCTCAGTCAAAAAGATGAGCGGCGGGCGCAGTTACAGGCAGCCTACCGCAATCAGCGCTTGCAGATCGAGCACCTTGAGGCATTTATCAATCGCTTCCGCGCCCAGGCTACCAAGGCTAAACAGGTGCAGTCGCGGATCAAGGAACTGGAAAAGATCGAGCGTATCGAAATTCCGGAGGAAGAGGCGGTAATTCACTTCAAGTTTCCGCAGCCGCCGCCCTCGGGACGCATGGTTGTGGAGGCTGAGGGCCTCGCGAAGAGCTATGGGCCCAAGAAGGTGCTCGAGGGGGTGCGCTTCGGCATTGAGCGGGGTGACCGCGTTGCACTTGTGGGGGTGAATGGCGCCGGCAAGTCAACGCTCATCAAGCTCCTCACAGGGGACGAGGCTCCCTCGGCAGGCAAGGTCAAGCTCGGCCACAACGTACTGAGTGAGTACTTTGCCCAGGACCAGTACAAGGTGCTTAACGGCGACTCGCGGATGCTGGACGACATAAGCCGGGCCGCGCTCAAGGTGCCTGAGGTTGAGTTGCGGTCGCTGCTGGGATGTTTTCTGTTCAGTGGGGACGATGTTTTCAAGCCGCTGGGTGTGCTTTCGGGTGGAGAGCGCAATCGATATGCGCTGGCGCGGATTCTGGTGTCGCCGTCGAACTTTTTGTTGCTGGATGAGCCGACAAACCACCTGGACATGCGGGCGAAAGATGTGTTGCTGGAAGCCCTGGCGGCGTTCAACGGCACAGTGGTTTTTGTTTCGCACGACCGGTACTTCATCGACCGCCTGGCGACTCGTGTTCTGGAGGTGGAAGGGGGCACGGTAACGAGCCACGAGGGCAACTACGAGGACTATCTGCGCTGGAAGGGACTTGCAGTCGGCAGCCCTTTGGAGGAATCCCATGCAAAAGAGCTGCCACCCGTAGCGATCAAGGATGTTGCGTCTGCGGCCATCGGCGAGGATGTCGAGGCGGATGAAGCAAAGGATCGGCCGCGGCGCCTGAATCCGATCAAGCAGAAGCAAATGGAAGAGCGCTGCGCGTTTCTGGAAGAAGAAGTTCCGCGGATTGAGGCGGCGATCGCACACACCGAAGCGGCGTTGGGCGTTTACGTCTCGGCCACCGAGACACAGCGGCTGACCACGCTGGCCGAGGAGTTGCGCGAGCAGTTGGCCGCGCTTACCGCCGAGTGGGAAGACCTGATGATGCAATTGGACGGGCAAGCCGCGCTGTCCTGATACGGCCCTTACATTCGGTCGTGCATAATCAAAAGACGATGGCCCTTTTGTGGAATCCCGAGAGCTGGCCTAAACGGCTGGCGGAGTTGGAAGCGCAATCCGGTGACCTGAAGGAGGCGCCGCTGCGGCGCGATGTGCGCTCGCTTGGTATGCTGCTGGGCGAGGTGTTGCGCGAGCAGGCCGGCGAGGAGCTTTTTGCCGAAGTGGAGGCGCTGCGGCAAGGCACGATCGGACGCCGGGACGCTGAGGCGCACGGCCACGCGGAAGAAGCTGCACGCAATGCCGCCAGCGCGCTGGAGCGGGTTCACAGGCTACCGCCGGAGAGAGCCACCCTGCTGACGCGGGCCTTTGCTTTCTACTTCGAACTCATCAACCTGGCTGAAACCAACCATCGCAAGCGGCGGCGCATTGCCCTTCGGCTGAGCGGCGGGGCAGGTCGCCAGCGCGGCTCGCTGGCCGGTACTCTCTGTGAAATGCGGCGCGTGGGCATTAGTGCGGACGAGGCAATGGACTGGTTGAAGCGGGTGCTCATCATCCCCGTGTTTACGGCGCATCCCACTGAAGTGGCTCGGCGCACGGTGATGTTCAAGCGGCGACGTATTGGCGAATATCTGGCAACACTCGACCGCATTCCGATTCCCGAACAGGATCTGGACCGGCTGGAACAACTGGTGCTGGCCGAGATTACGAGCCTGTGGCAGACCGATGAAGTGCGCTCGCGGCGGCCCACGGTGTACGACGAAATCAAGATGGGGCTCGACTACTACGACGTGTCGATCTTCGAGACGCTGCCGGGACTGTACCGCGAGATCTCCGAGGCGCTGCGGGCATCGTACGGTCTGGAAATTGAGGCACACGCGCTGCCGCAGGTGCTGCGCTTCGGGTCGTGGATCGGCGGCGACCGCGACGGCAATCCGTTTGTGACGCCCGAAGTTACGCGGGACGCGATTCAACTGGCGCGCGGCCACCTGCTGCTTTACTACCAACTGCAACTGGACCTGATTATCGACCTGCTGACCAGCAGCGCCCAGCAGCGGCCGGTGAGCGAGGCGCTGATGGAGCGCCTGAAGGCTTACGTTGCGCAGGTGCATACGCCGGAGGCGCAGGTCTTCGGCGAGCAGTATGAGTTCGAATACTATCGGCGGTTCATCATCTGCGTGAAGGCGCGCATTCAGCGCACGCTGGAACTTGCCGGGGAGAGCCTTGGTGGCGCCCGCGCTTCTATGCCGGTGACGCCCTTCACCCTGTCGCGCGGACACGAAAAGCTGGCGCAGGTGCTTCCGGCATACGGTTCGGTGGAGGATTTTCTTGGCGACCTGGAGGTGCTGCGCGCTTCGCTAGCCGCGCATAGCGGAATTCGCATTGCGCGGACCCTCATTGATCCGCTCATTCTGCAGGTCCGCACCTTTGGGCTCCATTTGCACACGCTCGATATCCGGCAGCACGCGCGGGTGCTCCAGACCGCGCTGCAAGAGACGATCAGCGACACCATGGCGCCGTCGCTGCCCAGCGGCCTTTCGGCTGAAACGTCGAGCGTTTTGGAGACTTTCCGCGTAGTGGCCGAGGTGAAGGACGGATGTTCGCCGGAGGCGATTCGGCAGTATGTAATCTCGGGCGCTGCCTCGGTGGACGATGTGCTGGCCGTGGTTCGCCTGGCGCGACTGGGCGGCGTAAAGGTCGAAGGATCGGGGCGCGATCCGGGCCTGATGCCGGTGCCGCTGTTTGAGTCCATTGAGGACCTGCGCAATGCTCCGACAGTTTGCCGTGATTTGTGGCGCCGGCCCGACTACCGCAAGCTGATGGAGACCTGGGACAACTGGCAAGAGGTGATGCTGGGCTACTCGGATTCCAATAAAGATGGCGGCATGTTGACCTCGACGTGGGAGATCTTCCGCGCCCATCGCGACCTGCACGTGGTGGCGCGCGAGGCGGGAGTGAAACTGCGGCTGTTCCACGGACGTGGCGGCACTGTGGGTCGCGGCGGCGGGCCGACGCATCGCGCCATTTTTGCCCAGCCCATGGACTCCTTCGACGGGCAGTTGCGGATTACCGAGCAGGGCGAAGTACTCAATTTCAAATACGCCGATGAGGTACTGGCCGAGCGGAATCTCGAACTGATGATCGCGGCCTCGCTGGACGCGCTGGCGCGGCCCAATGCGCGCGACCCCAAAGGCCACTTTACCGGGGTGCTGAAGCCGGAGTGGGAGGCGGCGCTGGACGAGTTGTCGGAGCTTTCGTACGGCTTTTACCGGAAGCACATTCTTGAAGACCCCGGCGTGGTGACTTACTTTGAGCAGTCAACGCCGGTGGGTGAGCTGGAGAACGCAAAGATCGGTTCGCGGCCTTCGCGGCGCAATGCGTCACCTCGGCTCACTGATCTGCGCGCCATTCCTTGGGTGTTTGGCTGGACGCAGTCGCGGCTGCTGGTGCCGGCGTGGTTCGGCGTGGGCTTTGCGATAGAGGAGTATCTTGCCCGGCCTGGCGCGCTGGAACTGCTGCAGACCATGGCGAGGGAATTTCCGCTGTTCATCGACCTGCTGCGCAACGTGGAACTCGCGCTGGGTAAAGTGGACCTGGCCACGGCTCGGCTTTACTCGGAGCTGGTTGAGGACTCGAAACTGCGAGAGCGCATCTACGACCTGTTCGACGCTGAGTTCCATCGTACTGTGCGGGCAGTTTTGGCGGTGACGCGGCAAAGCGAGTTGCTCGAGTCGAACCAGGTGCTGGCGCATTCCATCAAGCTGCGCAACCCTTACGTGGATCCCATGCATTTGATCCAGGTGGACATGCTGCGCCGCAAGCGCGCCGGGGAAGACACGCCTGCAGTAAACCGCGCCATTGCGGCGACCATCAGTGGAATTTCGGCGGGGCTCAGGAATACGGGCTGAGAAGGGCTCTTCAGAGGTCGGGACGCCGCTCTGGCCCCTTCCGTTCAGGAACAGCCCTCATACCACAGGATTAGGCATCCGCTGAATTTGCTGTTACTTCCTCTTGCCAACCCCAGACCTCGGGGTCTACCCTACCTACATGCATCGATGTCGCTAACACCGTCCTGGTGAGAGTTCCGATGCAGACGTGCGCCGTGGTTGCGCGCGCATTTTCTCGCTTAACAGCTCCACCGCCCCCAAGAATCCATCCAAACGAACGCCTGGGCGAAACGCCACGGAAAAGGAGATTAAAATGGCGCGCATTGCCGCGAACGTGACTGAGATTATTGGCAGGACTCCGCTGGTGCGATTGAACCGCATCGCCGCCGGTCTGCCTGCGACCGTAGTGGTCAAACTGGAAAGCCAGAACCCCGTATCGAGCGTAAAGGACCGCATTGGCTTTGCGATGATCGATGCGGCTGAGAAGGCAGGCAAGATCACGCCGGGCAAGACTGTCCTGATTGAGCCGACCAGCGGCAATACCGGGATCGCGCTGGCCTTTGTGGCTGCCGTGAAGGGTTACCGGATTATCTTGACCATGCCAGAGACGATGAGCCTTGAACGGCGCGTAACGCTGCTGGCCTTCGGCGCCGAGATTGTGCTGACCCCGGGCCCCAACGGCATGAAGGGCGCCATTGCCAAGGCCAACGAGATTCTGGCCAAAACGCCGAACGGCTATATCTTGCAGCAGTTCGACAATCCCGCCAACCCCGCGATTCACATGGCGACGACGGGGCCGGAAATCTGGGAAGACACCGACGGGAAAGTGGACATTCTCATTTCTGGAGTGGGTACGGGTGGCACCATCACCGGCATAGCCAATTACATTAAGCCGCGCAAGCCGAGTTTCAAGGCCATCGCCGTTGAACCTACCGACAGTCCTGTGCTTTCCGGCGGCAAGCCCGGACCACACAAGATTCAGGGCATTGGCGCAGGCTTTGTGCCCAGCATTCTCGACACCAAGATCATCGACGAGGTGGTCCAGGTGACCAACGACGAGTCTGTCGCGACGGCTCGACGGCTGCCGCTCGAAGAAGGTTTGTTTGTGGGCATCAGCTCGGGAGCCGCTGTGGCAGCGGCGCTGAAGGTGGCTGCGCGTCCGGAGAATGCAGGGAAGCTGATCGTGGCCATCCTGCCCGACTTCGGCGAGCGCTACCTGTCCAGCGTGCTGTTTGAGCCGCTTCGCCAGCAGGCGCTGGCGCTACCGACTGAAACGGTTACGCTGTAAGCAGCTCAATGGAGCGGTTCTCCAATGAGGGAACCGCATTCGCCGGCTGGACAGTTTCTGTTCGGCCGGCGGAAGGTACTCGATTCATCATGTCAATGTTCGGCCGCATCGGCGAAGATATTCGCTCCGTGATGGAGCGCGACCCAGCTGCGCGCTCGTGGCTGGAAGTGCTGCTCTGCTATCCAGGCTTGTGGGCGGTGTGGATTCATCGCATCTCGCACTCCCTTTGGGGCGCGAAGCTGCGGCTGCCGGCGCGCATGCTTTCTCAGGTTGGCCGCTTCTTCACCGGCGTGGATATTCACCCCGGTGCATTGCTTGGGCGGCGGTTGTTTATAGATCACGCAACTGGAGTAGTGATTGGCGAAACCGCAATTGTGGGCAGCGATGTGACCATGTACCAGGGCGTGACCCTGGGCGGCACAGGCAAAGGCCACGGCAAACGCCACCCTACCGTGTGCGACGGCGTTTTTATCGGAAACAACGCCAACGTGCTGGGCAACATTACGGTGGGCGAAAACTCTCGCGTAGGCGCGGGCTCGGTGGTGCTTTCCGACGTGCCGCCCAATTCGACCGTGGTGGGCGTTCCCGCGCACATCATCTATCGCAATGGGCAGCGGGTGCTGATTACCAATCCGCACGACGTAAAGGACCCGCTCTCGGACGCGCTGATCGCGCTGGCGGCGCGCGTGGAAGAGTTGGAAGAGCGGCTGGGCGCGGAGCCGTGCCCGTCCGATCCGTTTGCGGCGGAAGAGGCCGAGCGCACGGCCTATCGCGTGGAGCTGGAACGCTTGCAGATCTACGTTTCGATGGGCGAAGGGATCTGAAGAAAGAATACGGTCCCGGTGCTAAAGTGGTTTCGTTCTCACATTTTTGCCGGGGTCCCTCTCTTTGCCGGGTTTTCGCACGCTCCTCGTGGCTGCTCTCGCTCTGCCCGCCGTCGTCCATGCCGCCGGCCGAGTGCAGGCGGCGGCGGTGCCCGCCGAGATGCGCTCAACAGTTTTCACTGTGAAGGTCGGCGGACACCCCGTGGACGTGGCCCAGGCGGCGGCAAGCTATGAGTTCGTCAGCTTCGACATTACCGGGCCGGTGACGGTGGAGATAACCGCATCGCAGGCTGGCTTCTGGGACAAAGGCGTCGACATTCAGCCGTGGCGGCTGGGGCTGCGGGCGATCAGGCAAGGGCCGACTATACGGTTCAAACTGACAGGACCGGCCAAGCTGTCGATATCGCGGCCGGGAGATTTTCTTAACCATGCTGCAATGCTTTTTCTTTTTGCGGGCGCGCCGCCCCCGCCGCCACCCATCGGCCCCGACGTTCACATTGTGCCCGCTGGCGTTCACCGAGGGAGCCTGAATCCAAAGAGCGGCGACACTTACTATCTGGCCCCAGGCACATTCATTTTCGGCAGCCTGAATTTGTGGAAAGTGCAGAACGTGAAGGTGCTTGGCCGCGGGACGATTATTTATGAGGGCCCGCAGGACCCCAACACTGACGAAGGCTGGATGCAGAAACCAGACTGGCACTGCATTGGCGCGCTCGAGGCTCATAACGTGGAGATCAACGGGCTGACTTGCATTGTGCGCTCGCGGACGTGGTCGATCCAGATGAAGGATTCTACCGGCTTCACATATGACGATCTGCGCGTGATTGGCGGCAATCCTGGCAACGCAAACCAGGACGGGATGGACTGGCTGGGCGGTGGCGATGCCGCGGTGCGTAATGCATTCATTCGCTCGTCGGACGATGTGTTTGCTGTGCAGGGAAACTGGGATGGCTATAGCAATGAGGAGATGGTGCGTCCCGGCCAAGACGTACAGAATATTTTGATCGAACACAGCGTGCTCTCGACGAGCATCTCGAATATTGTGCGCGCGGCGTGGCCGCAAAAGAAATTCAACTCGCGAAACTTTATGCTGCGCGACAGTGATGTTCTTCATGGTGGGATTGGGGCGTGCGGGCAAACATTTGGATTGCTCGGCATGTGGGGAGCGAATAACGCAAGCGGGGAACATGCGAATTACACGTTTGAGAATATCTTCCTGGACAACTGGTATTCGCTGGTGCAGATGGAGCAGGAGCAACCCGGTCTGAAGGGATTTACATTTCACAATATCTGGGCGCTGGATCAGCCGCCGCTGACTGCTTCGACGATTACAGGCGACGTGGCTGGAGTGACGTTCGACAACGTGAAGTACGGACAGGTGCGCGCGAGCAGCGACGCCGATTTGCCACTGGCAATTAGCAATGGCGCGCAGGCGGCGCGGTTTGCGGCGGCGCATGGACCAGTGGCCGCGTTCAGCGTCGATACTCCAGTATTTTCGCCGGGGCAACAGGTTGGCTTTACTGCAAAGGCATCGCCGCATGCGCGGTACACGTGGCTTTTCGGCGACGGAACGGTTGCGCACGGGCGGCGTGTTTTCCATAAGTTTGCGGACGCTGATGGCACTGAACTCGATGGCGGGAATGGCGCGGGGCGCTTCAGAATTCTGCTGCACGTGGAGGACAAGACGGGGCAACAGGACTGGGCTGCGCAGGGTGTGGTGGCCGTGGCTAAATGGAATGACGCAGTAAACACGGGCGTGCAAGCGTTGGCGGGACTGACGTGGAAGATCTATCCCGGCACCTGGACGGAGCTGCCCGATCTGACGAAGGAGCAGGCGCTCTTCAATGGCGAAGGGCCGAACCTCGACGCGAACGCGCAGGGCTTTACGCGCTACACGGCGGTGTGGGATGGGTTGATCGATATTCCTACCGATGGGGGTTACACCTTTCATCTGATCGATCGCGACGGGGCGCGGCTGGTGATCGATGGCATGGAGGTTGCGAGGACGGGGCCGCCGTTTGCGCAGGTGTGCGGCTCGCCGGGCAATGCGCTGCGTTACGACCGCGGATCGCTGGGGTTGCGCGCGGGGAAACATACATTTCATCTGGAAGGGCTGCGCTCTGCGAGCGAGGGCTCGCCGCGGCTGCTTTGGGAAGGACCGGCGCTGCCGCTGACCGATGTGCCGGCGGCGGCGTTCTGGCACCCGAGAGTGGACGTAGTGAAAAACGGCGATTAGGGAACAGGAGCCAGGCGCTTAAGTGGCTCTTTCGAAAGAGTTAAATGTTCGCTCA
This sequence comes from Acidobacteriaceae bacterium, assembly GCA_003133425.1. The sequence continues at coordinate 2,624 of PKXI01000439.1, read as the reverse complement.
AGTGGAGGGTTCAAAGCGCTAAATGTTCGCTTAGGTGGTTACGAAACGGGGCCAAACGTTTGCTTATAGGGTTGCACTTCTTTGAGGGGTTAACCCTTTTTGCAGCCCAAATTGGCGTTTTGGCTGCTCACAAGGTTCCGTTTGTGAGCGAAGGGTTGTCTGTAATTACCCGAAAAGCGAGCAAATCACGCCCAATTGGGGGCAAATTGGGCTTAATTCGACCAAATTGCGTGGTTTTTCTGCGTTTTTGTTGACTGTAGGGTCGTGACGCAGGAAGAGCCTTAATCTGGATGTGGAGTGTGGGCGCCGATGAAGCTTTTGGTGGTCGCTGTTTGTGCCGTCCTATTCTGCATGGCCTGGATTGCTGCTGATGGCGAGGAGCCGGCGGGAATGCGTGCGTCGACTCAGATGCTGGTGGTGACGACGGCGGATTGGGATGCGGTGGCCGGTACTCTGCAACGCTACGAGCGAGCGAACGCACACAAGAAATGGAAGAAGGCCGGACTTCCCTTCCCTGTGGTGGTTGCGAAGAAGGGGTTGGGATGGGGCACGGGTGTTGCGGCTGCCAGTGATTTTGGAATGCGGGGACCGGGTGATCCGGTAAAGCATGAAGGGGACGCGAAGGCGCCGGTCGGGCTCTTCTGGCTGAGCACTGCATTCGGTTACGCTGCCGAGCCGATGGCGGGGTGGAAGATGCCTTACGTGAGCCTGACGCCGACGGTTGAATGTGTGGATGACGCCAGCTCAAAGTACTACAACCGCGTGGTGGACCGGGCGACGGTTTCGCCGGACTGGAACAGCTCAGAACATATGCTGTACACCAATGGGCAATACCGATGGGGATTGGTGGTGGATCACAACACAGAGCCTGTGGCTCCGGGAGCGGGCTCGTGCATCTTCATGCATATCTGGCTGGGTACGGGCGAGGGGACGGTTGGATGCACGGCAATGGAGCAGGAGAATCTTGAGGCCGTGATGGGATGGCTCGATCCGGCGAAGAAGCCGCTGCTTTTGCAGTTGCCTCGGGCGCAGTACAAGGCGGTGAAGAGGAAGTGGAAGCTGCCTGGTCTGGCGCGGGGTGGGAAACGATAGCCATCTGAATGATGAGTGTGGGGACATGGATGGGCATCGTGGCGGAAGTGGCGACGTGACTGCCCAGGTTCGCCGACACTGAGTGTTTTGCTATGCCGGTTCCCGCTATGAAATTGTTTTGTTCACTGCCGAGTTGGCGACGATCCGGGTGAAACCATATTCCTTGGCCCTACGGCGTTTGTGGGTACTGATCTGACGAATGGACGGATAAGTTCCGGCTTGCCCGTGACTCGCCAAGAGCCGCACCACATTTGCTCGATTGGGGCTTTGGGTGTTCACCTGCATGTTAGAACCGTCGAACAGGGTTCCTCAAAGGCTCGGTGCGCTGCCAATTGTGCGATTGGGCCGACTCTAGTGACAGCAACGCCTCAGCCGAGGTGGTAGCGAAAAGGCGCATCCTAGCGCGTGAATCTGGACGACCGTAGCGGCAGACAGGGGTATAAAGCGAGGTTTGTTACCATTCCTTTGGCAACAGACCTCGCGGCCAGTGCGCAGATCGCATTACGGTGAGATGTGATCTGCAGCACCGACGGCGGCCATCGCCGGTCCTATACCGTCATTCTACTCAGGAGATCTGCCCATGAATCGTTTCCGCGCGCTTTTGTACAGTTCTGCCCTGCTCGTTTTTCTCGTTTTGGCTGCTGCCGTCCAGCCTGCCATTGCTCAGCAGGATCAAGCCAAGCATATACACCATCGGCTGCTTCCAGCCGGGGATACCTGTTCCACCTGCCACAAGGTGGTGTATGACCAATGGAAAGTCAGCCCGCATAGCGCCAACGGTGTCGAATGCACCGTGTGCCATGGCGAGACAACAGCACAGGACTTCGCGGGCACGCCGGGGTTAAGCACATGCGACGCCTGTCACGGCGATCAGGTGGCACAACTGAAGTCTGATCCGTTCATGAATGGCAAGACGTGTGTGAGCTGTCATCAAGCACACACCTTCGTGGAGCACAAGAAGGCGGCCCCGGCAGGCAAGTGATAACAATTTCCAGGCGTGGCATTCTCGAACTGTTGGCCGGTGCATCCGCGCTCACCGCCCTGGAAACGTGTCATCGCATGCCAAGGGAATGTACGACCGGTTGCCCTGAAAACTAGCGATCATGCGCCCGAAGATTCCGCCAAGCACGCGGATGCGCCGCAAGCGCGTTTGCCGCGACTGCGAATCGGAATCTTCCGAGGCTCCTCTTCAATTTGTCTGTTCTGTTTGGGCAAACGCGGAACCATGCAGTCGGGCAGTTCACTCATTGGTGTGAATATCACCAGTAATCCCGATTTGCGCGATAGCTGTTGGATCGACAATCCGGAAGTACCCCCGATTCCACGCTGCTCCTCGGATAGGTCCCCTGAAGTCGGCTTATGGGGTGTTTTTCGGTTCTTGGAATTGGTTCCGAGCGAGTGACCGGCAATCCGGACAGAATGCCATGGTGAGTTTGCGCGGCACCGAAAAGCAACCGCAGATCTTTCGACTCCGCTACGCTCCGCTCAAGATGACAACCGCTTTGTGGTTGTGGACCCGGTAGGGACGCTCA
>PKXI01000187.1 GCA_003133425.1 Acidobacteriaceae bacterium | reverse complement strand
TGCTGTCTGTTCTGTGTTTAAAGGGGACGATGAGCGAAGCCGAGTTACATTTGCTCCGGGCGCGGCTCATCGGCGGACAGCTCAACAAGGCGCGCCGGGGAGAGTTGTGGATCAGACCGCCGCTGGGCTTCGTGTATGACGACAACGGGCGGATCATCTTCGACCCGGACCAGCAGGTCGAACGAGCAGTGCGCCTTCTGTTCGAGACCTTCCGCCGCACCGGTTCCGCCATGCGTGTGGTCCACCATTTCAACTCGGAAGGCATTCTCTGGCCACGGCGCGTCAGAAAAGGCGCGCACGCGGGAGAACTGCTATTTGGCCCTTTGGAGCACAGCCGCGTGCTGAGCATTTTGCATAACCCGCGCTATGCCGGAGCATTCGTCTACGGCCGGACCCGCCAACGCCAGGCTCGCCTAGGAGGTCAGCTGCGCTACAAGCGCCTGAAGCGCGATGAATGGGCTGTATTTCTGCCGAACATGCATCCGGGATACATCTCCTGGGAGGAGTTTGAAGCCAACCAAGCCAAGCTGCTTGCCAACGCCAACGGATTTGGAGAGGATCGACGCAAGAGTCCTCCGCGTGAAGGCGCCGCCCTATTGCAAGGTCTTGTCATCTGCGGTGTGTGCGGCTTGCGTATGACTATGAGATATCACACCGACCACGGCCATCCAATTCCAAACTATGTTTGCCAGCGACGCGGTATCCAAACCGCTACGCCATCGTGCCAGACACTGTCAGGCTTGGCCGTCGATCGGGCGGTCACGGAAATTGTGCTCGAGGCCGTTACTCCGGCTTCCCTGGAAGTTGCGTTGCAGGTCTTTGAAGAGTTGAGGGCCCGGCAAGGAGAATTGGATCGCTTGCGCCGCGCGCAGGTGGATCGGGCTCACCAGGAAGCTGAACTCGCACAACGCCAGTATCTGTTGGCACGTCCCGAAAATCGCTTGGTCGTGGATAATCTGGAACGACAGTGGAACGAGAAGCTCATGCGTTTAACCGAGGCCGAGGAAGAGTATGCCCGCCTGAGTAAATCTCCGACTTCAGCGCTTGCAGAACAAGACCGCGAGCGCATCCAAGCTCTAGCTTCCGATTTGCCTCGCGTGTGGAACGATCCCCACACTTCGGCGCGAGATCGCAAGCGGATGTTGAGGCTGCTGATCGAAGACGTGACTCTTGTGAAGGGACACACAATCCAGGTTCATATCCGCTGGAAAGGCGGGGCTACGACCTCGCTGGAACGGCCGCTGCCCCTGAGTGCCCCCGACCTGGTTCGCACGCCCGCCGAGATCGTGGAGCTCATCCGCGCTCTGGCAACCGAACAAACCGATGCACAAATCGCTCGGACCCTCAACGCGCGTTGGCTTCGCACCGGCAGGAAACACGCGTTTCCCCGTCCAATTGTTCGGCACATTCGATGCTCCTTTGGCATCGCCTCATATTCCGAACATCTTCGCAGCCACGCTTGGCTCACTGCGCCCGAGATCGCAGCACGGATGAACGTACACTTCAGCACCGCCAAACGTTTCGCCCGCGAGGGCGTACTCCGCGCCGTACGCGCCGACGATAGCGGACTTCTGCTGTTCGATCCGGAAAAGTGGCCCCTTGCCAAAGGCCGAGCCCGGCAAACGACTCCGAGATCGCCGGCAGTACCCCCAGCTTGCGTTCAGGATGCCCAACGAGGTGCAGTATGAAGCCTGATCTTTGTCCCGGGGGCGATACGGCCGCGCGGGCAGGATGCCCACGCCATAGTGAATCGCCAGATCGCCATACGTGCGGTTCAGTTCAGGCTCGTAATAGCACGGCTTATTCACCCCAGACTTAAGGTTGTCCGGGATGACAAGACTGCTCGTTCCCTCGAAGAACTCGAAGGCTCGCACATGCGAGTTGATCCAGTCCCAGAGGTTCTGCGTCCAGGTGGCTTCGGCGTAGGTGTAGTTGCTGGCGCCCAGCACCGCTACGAACACTTGGGCCTGGCGAACTTCGCCGGTCTTCGGATCAATCACCGGTACCGTCTGCCCGGCGTAATCCACGAACGTCTTTTCCCCGGCGCGGTGCTCATGCCGCAACACCACGTCCAGCCGATGATGCCAGTGACGGTAACTTTCGCAGTACCAACTGTAGGCGTAACCCTCCGGATAGGACTGCTTGTATTCCTCCCACAGCAACTGAAGTGTGACATTCTTTCGGCCCTTCAGCTCTTTGTGGATCACCGCGAAGTCGGGCAACGGGCGATGCTGCGACGACCCCACCGGAGGCGGCGGAAACAGGCGCCGCTCAAGCGCCACGTCATCAAGATCGGCCGGCAACGGCCAACTCAGCTCCGCTGATTTCAGCCGCTCAAGATAGCGCTGGATGGTGCCCTTGCCAACCTTGCAGATCGCTGCAATCTGACGAGGGCTAAGTTGAGACTCAAAGTAGAGGCGTAGGATTTCTCGTGTGTGTCGGATGGCTAATCTCTCTTCTGGCAAGTAGTTCTCCTTAGACTTCAGGAAAACACCCACCTGGGATTGCCAACCCCGCATGCATCCGTTCTATTCCGGCCTTACCGATTCCGTTCCATATGGTCCACGATTCCGCTGGATGTGGTCCATCGTTCCGTTCGATGTGGGCCGCGATTCCATTCCATGTGGTCCAGGATTCCGCCAAGTGGTCCACGATTCCGGTGATAACCAAAATGCGGACCGCTTCCCAGCGGAATCCTGGACCGCTTCCCGTGGAATCACCGGACCGCTTCCCCTGGAATCACCGGACCACATCGACCGGAATACGCACCCAACTCCAATGCCAGTCATTCAGGAGACGAAGCGCACGGTGGAATTCACCCCAAGCCCAATGCCAAAGAATGTGTTCCCGGAGACTCGGAAGCAGCCACGTCTCATTTAGCAATCCGATGGCAGTTGGGTTCCTGAGCCGAAAGTCAGCGGCCAATGAACGGCAGTCAAAGACCTGCACGAACCTGAGGTCGATGGCAGAGAAGAGTGTAACGAGAATTTGAGGGACGGCTCGATGAGAGTCGGAAAATGAAAATTGAAAATAGTGGCCGGGTGCCTTTCCGGCCAAGGGAGCAAGGGCTGTGATGGAGAAGCGGAAACCGGACGGATTATCAAAAACTGTTGGGGACGTGCCCAGAGATTCGGAGTGTCTCATGTATATCGTTATCGCGCCATTTCATTCTATTCGGTCACGGCTCAGCACCCGTGGTGTGAAGTTCCGATGCTTGCCCAGCGGCGTCAAACCGCCGCATATGACGGGAGCACCGAGAACGGATATGCACTATGGAGTCGAGACTTTTATATGACCGAAAAGAGGCCGCACGTCAGCTTTCAATCTCTGTGCGGTCCCTTGATTATTTGATTGCCGGTAAGCAACTTGACACCCGCCGCATCGGGAGGAAGGTGCTGGTCACTCACGCTTCTTTGGTGAGGTATGCGTCAGCCAATCACTTCGATGCCGTCACCAGCCGCTCGGATGCCGATGCCGACGCCTCCGGAGACAAGTGACTGTAACGTGCAGCCATTGTGATGGACTTATGCCCCGCCAGCACTTGTATCTCTTTTGTCGATACTCCTGCCATTGCCAGCCAACTGCAAAACGTATGCCGGTTGTTGTGCCACGTGTAGTCATCAATTTTTGCCTCAGTCAAGGATGGCTCGAACCACCACCGGCAATCAGAGCTCGGCCCGGGGCGCGGAAACACTACATCGCTCGGCTGATGTGGCACATTCGCTTGCTGAGTTTTAAGCGCCTCAAGAGCTACGCTGTTTAGTGGCACATCCCTAGCAGACCCGCTTTTCGTTTTTGTCAATCTAATAATTTGTCGTTTGAAATCTACTTGATTCCATTCAAGTGAGTATTGCTCACCCCATCTCATCCCTGTGTATACGCTGACCACAAATGCCTGTACTTGCTCTGGATTATCCCTCTGTATTATCTCTAGCATTTTTCCGTACTCCTCTCGGCTCAAGAATCGGAGCCGTGCATTATTCTCCGTCCGCAGCCGCACGAGTCGAGCCGGGTTGCTCTGTACTTTGCCATTTGCCATTCCCAGCTTGTAGGCAAGAGAGATGTACGCACGATAACGGTTTGCCGTAGCCGCTGTCTTGCAGTGCTTCGAGAGGTACGCATCAATTTCCTGAGGCGTAATCTCAGCCGCTGGCCGTGCCCCCAGCGTATCTTGCAATAGCTTGTCTTTGGAGACGTAATCTCTCGCCGTCTGGAGATGTGCCTTAGCATGGCTGACAGCCATCGCCGACAAGTGGGCGAACGTCACAACCTTCCCCGGCACCAACTCCGGCAGCTTGACCTTCCTCCGTGCGTCAGCTTTACGTTTCTGGTACAGCGCAATGGCGTCAGATTTTCGCCCCGCTTTTTCTCTGTGCTGTTTCCCGCTGACATAGTAGTTGACCCACCAGCAACCAGACCCCGCTGGCCGCTCGAAAATCCCTCGGATTGACTTCTTTCCTTTTTTCATCCTCACTCCCGTTGATGCATGTTTCAACTGATTGGCAGTGTACGTCAGTCAGAAGAAACAGGCATCGGGAAGGCCGGGATGTTCTGTACGTGCATGTGTAAACTAGAACATGCACCAGAACATGCACCGTAGCAAAAAGGCCATCTGAGATTTTCTCTCAGATGGCCTCTAAACTACCTTTTACATTAAACTTAGATGGAGCCGAAAGTCGGACTCGAACCGACGACCTGCTGATTACGAATCAGCTGCTCTACCAACTGAGCTACTTCGGCCTGCTCTTCAGATTGTATCGTTGCGCCGGTGGAAGGTAAAGCTAAGCGGTGCGGCTGTTCGCTCGGCAGCAGTGGAATGTGGAGCTTTCAACCTCAAGCGAGGTGAACCATGAACATTCTGGCACAGACAGTTCAGCTCGGATTCAGGATCGCAATCGTACGGACCGCGGGATTTCTGCTGGCGGCGGTCACGGTGACCGCCCTGGTGGTTCTCCGGGCCATGGTCGCGGACATAGGCTGGCGTTCGGTCCACTAGATCCTGCACAGACTTGGGTACGGCTATACTTCTTCCCATGCAGAACGACCCACTCGTGGAATGGCAGAGACTCACTGAGACTTACAGCAAGATGTACGACGATGAGTTGCTCAACTTAGCCGCCGATTCCGCCGATCTGACGGAACAGGCGCGGCAGGTGCTCGCCGGCGAAATGCAGAAGCGCGGCCTTCAGGCGCCGCGTACAGCGGGCACAGTACGAACAATACCCGACCCCACGCTTGCACGGGCGGCCATTGCGCTTGACGCTCAGTCACGTGTGCCGGAACTCGCTCCAGACGAACCGGAGAGCGCAGAGGAGTTCGATGGACCTCATGACTACACATGGAAGACGCCGTTGTGCGAGTGCGAGACGCAGGAAGAAGCACTACAGCTCTCAGAAGTCCTGAAACAAGCAGGCATTAAGAATTGGATCGAACGGCCGGGTGGAAAACACGCAATCGCCTGGGATGAGCGCATGGTGGGAAATGTTCAAGTTCTAGTTCTCGCCGATCGGCTCGACGAAGCACGAGCAATCGCCGCGGATCCGATTCCGCAGGAGATCGTCGAGCAATCCAAAACGCGGGTGCCGGAGTTCGAACCGCCTGCCTGCCCAAAATGCGGTGCCGGCGATCCGGTGCTTGAAGCCGTGGATCCGGCCAACTCGTGGAAATGTGAAGCCTGCGGAAACGAGTGGACCGAACCGGCAGGAGGGCTCACAGAGGACCCGGAAGAATCCGAACAATGAACCGCCAAAAACGGAAAGAGCCGCCCGGCAACAGGGCAGCCCTCTCCTCAGGGAGAATAGTTCCAACGGAGGCAAAACCATCAGAACTTTCTGGCTGCATAGTAGGAGCGGGGGGAGAGAGTGTCAAGGAGAAATGTTCGACGAAATAAGTGTTTTTATTTCATATACTTATAGAGTGCCTCCTGCTGGAGACGCGACGAAACACTTCGACGTATGTTCGCCTTTGTTTGCCGGACATTTCCCGTCTTTTAGGGGTGTTTCTTAGGGTTTATGCCCAGTTTTCCACAGGTGAAACCCGCCATTAACCCTTCGGATACGGACCTTTGATCGGTCTGAGCGTTTCGTCCCATTCTTCCCGCAAATCGATGCGAATAAATTCTTCGTCGAAGACGGAAGAGGCGGGCTTTCCTCGCACAATGCGGTACAGAGCTCTGCCACCACCGAGGAAAAATCCCAAAAGAAGCGCTGCGCTTCCCCCTACGATTACGATCGAGGCGATGCTCATGAGCAGCAGGGCGGTCTTTTTGACCTCCGAGTCCACCGGCTGCGGGATCTTCGTCAGGTCGGCTTCAAAGTGAACCATTTCGAGCAGCTTGTGGCTCTCTTCTGGGATGGCGTCCCCGCTGACCAGCACAACCAGCGGTCCGCTACGCCGGACCTCAAGCGAAGCAAGGTCGGAGTCCACCAGCGGCTTGGGCCAGGCCGGCTGGGCCTTGTTGCCGGCTTGAATATAGGCGCGAATCCTGGGCTCCTGCGCTTCGGCCATTTGCGGCGTTGGGTAGTCGATGATGGTGAGCGTCGCGGGTCCGGAGTGAAGCGAGTAATTGGCAGTGACGGCCTCGGCGCCGCGGTCGAAACCGACCAACTCCGGCGGCAACACTCCGCCCGACCCCGCGTAGCCCGCTGGCCCTTCTGCGTAGTGTGTAGTCTGTCCGTCAAGGGAACCCTGGGGCAGGTTTGCCAGGATTGGCGGCATCATCGCCTTGGTTCCCGGCGGATTGGGTACGTGGCTGGCCAGTTCACGCATTTCGGCGGCAGACATGGGCCCGATGTGCGAGAACGTTGCGTCAATGACAGTGTCGCCTTTCCAGAAAAGCACCCGGTTGTGGCTTGAGGTTGCGCCGTTGCCAATGTCCTCCTTCGCCCATCCATTCTGGCGGTAGAAGGAGTAAGCGCCGTAGGCTCCGCTGGCGTCCTGGAACCGTAGCGCGCGCACGCTCAACGTCTCGCCCTCACGCTTGTAGGTGACAAAGGCGCCGCCGGTATAGTCGTACTCCTTGAGGGTAGCTACATTGGCCGGGTCAGCCTGTGCGGGGTCGGCGAGGGCCTTGGGGGGCTCTGTCTCCACCCATCCGTCAAGCGCGTCGGGCAACAGCGCCCTGGGCGACGGCGGAAGCATCACAGGCGTTACGGCCTCTTTGTCGGCAGGCTTGCCGCTTGCATTGCCCGGCGTTGCTGTCTTTGCCGGTGCTGCAGCCTGTGCCTGTGCCGCGCCAGAGGCTGCGCTCCCGGCAAGTACGGCCGAGCAAACCACAATTGGAATCCAACGCATGAATGTGCTCCGTCTTCAGGACACTCCTACTTGAGGAAGCTCCGTCTTCAAGGTTACACGCCTGCCGTGCCGCGGTTGGCGGTGCGTATCCTCTCTTCTTTGACACTGCGGAAGCGGGAAAGGTTCCTGGCCTCAGGCCTCGCCGCCGTTCCAGGGCGTGAGGCGCGGTACCCAGCGCGGCACATTGCGCTTGTAGTGGGAATACTCTTCAGGATGGCGGCGGCTGAGGGAAGACTCCTCATGCAGGCGGATGAAGAGATTGAAGCCGAGGAAGGCCAGTATCGCTTCGATCACAAGTCCCCGGTTCCAGAAGAGAATCGCTTCGCCGGTGAGCGCCACCATGACGCCAACGTACATGGGGTTGCGCACGTAGCGGTAGAATCCGCTCACCACCAGGTGCTCTGGAGGAGCAACAGGGATGAGCGTTCCTCTCCCAACATAGATGAAGCGGCGCACCGATTCCAGGGCCGGCGCGAGCCCGGCAAAGATCAATACGGCAGCAATGAGCATCTGCCACAGCGGCTCACCATTGGGAATGCGAAAGTGCGTAATCCACAACGGCAGGTAGACGAGTACGATCCCCGGTCCGCCGAAGACGACGAACAGGATGGAGACGATCAGATCGTGGCGCTGGGTAGACATTACGAAAACTCCGGAAGAACAATATCAGGTCTTGCTTGTGCGGAAGCTACGCTCCTGCGACGCGACTGGGCACCCAGCCCTCAGCCTCAAGCTTTGCGTGCAAGGTAGAGTGTGCGGCAACCGCGAACGATCATCGGATTGCTTTTGAAGAAGGGAGCGGCATCCCAGGCACGCAGCCGGTCAAAACCTGCTTCCTCAAAAGCGCGGTGAATCTCGTCAGAACTCCAGCACACCTCTTCCACGCGTTCGTGACGGCGTCGCCAGCAACTCCCATCCCGAATGAACCACTCGACATCACTCCAGGCCCTATCGGTCCGCCGGTCATTTCCATTGCGCATCACGGTCACCATGCCCGGCTTTTCAAACCAGACCGTGCCAGACCAATATCTTTCAAATCCCGGTGAGTTGTTTACATCGAAGAAGAAGTAGCCGCCCGGGCGCAACGCTCGTCCCACTGCCTTAGCGACTCTTCGCAGGTCTGCCTTGCGTGGAACGTGATTGAGCGCATCGCATTCGCATGTAATTAAGTCAACTGGCTCCGGAAGGCGGAAACTCCGCATATCGGCGCGAAGCACACGTACGTTCATGCGCGCGCGATTAGCCTTCTCGAGCGTAAGTCGGCACATCTGCGGAGACAGATCGACTGCATAGGTCCGGAGGCCCTTGCGGGCCAAGGCCAGCGCAGTCGTTCCCGTACCGCAGGCGAGATCGCAAGCGGTTTCAACATTGGGCAGGATGCGGCAGAGTATGCGCTCACGAGCCGAGTCTATCGGCGAACGGAAAGACGAAAAGAGCTCATCGTAATACTGCGCAAGCCATCGATAGGGTCGAATCACCGCCGTTTTCATCTTGCTTTCCCGGCGACAGGAGCATACCGCAGGAATTGTCAGGTTCGCAATTCAATTCGTATTCGTTCGGAGGGCAAGACCCAGCTCACCGAAGACGGTGAAGTGGATCGAGGCTCCAGCATTGCGGCTATAGGAAACCGTGGGCCCGGCAACCCCGACGGCCTCTAAACGATTGCAGGCGGCGTAGGCGGGTAAAGTGCGTCTCCCAACTCCTTATATCGCCCGCCATAGAAGATCAGCGCATACTCGCGTATCCCGGTGCTCAGAGGCCCTCCGAGGCAGATTCCGGCCAGCAGCGCGAAGCCAAAGGCAAGCACACCGAAGAAGACCTCGAGAAGGGTGCCAACAAGCGCGGAGCCGCCTGTTGCATCCGCGAAGGTTGAGTGAATGCCGAATTCGATCGCCGCGAGCGAACCAGCCAGCATGAGCCCTGGGATCATAAGCAAAACGAACAAGCCTATAGCCGCCACGATCGGCAGCGCGACACGGAGCAGGGCGTAAACAAGAAACTGCCTTTTTTCTGCCATGATGCGAGCCCACGCCTGGCTCCATGCTTCGCTGGCCGAAGCGTCATCGAGCGCGATATGCGGCAGCATGCAATCGCGCAAAAGCAGGTTGGTCAAAACCCCGGCCAGCGCAAGCAGAAGAATGATCGGAATCAGCGGCAAAACAAGAGAAAGCAGCAACCCGACATCGAGATGGCCTCCGTTTCGAGTCTCTTGAAACAAACGCCAGAATCCTGTCGCGAACGGAATCGCGAGCAGCACCACCACCAGCAGAAAACAGAAACCCACTGCCAGGTTCAGCCAGAAAAAGCGCATCGCCTGCGTCCGATAGATCCACCAGCCAGGCCGAATCTCCTTCGTGTTGTGGATCAGGCAATGGAAGTATGCGAATCGCAGTCTCGTGATCAGATAAAAGACAAAGATCGACACAACAATCCCGAGCAGCACGGCCGCCACAATCGCCGCAACCCATCCCGGCGGGATGTCGAACGGCGAATGGATCATCGGCCCATGTCCTGAAGGAGCGTTACGGTGCGACGAGGAGTTGAGGTTGCTCCCGAGCCCTTCCGTGATGATTGCGACCAGCCCGAGCTTCAGGTAGGTTCCCCAGGTGAACGGCCTGAAGAGGAACTCTCTGGTTCGTTGAATGGCAAGTGAAACGGCATCGGCGGCAGAGATGGCGCGCATAGAAGACCTTTCCGGAGTAGGCACAGCGTACCACGGAACTACGTAAGATCTAAGCGCGAAGTTCCATTGCCGGCCGCGGAATGGCACCCCACCAGGCATCGAACGCTGCCAGCGATCGCTCGCACACGATCCGATGCCGCTCCTTCTTGTCGCGGACTTTCTTGCGTAGCTCTTCTTCGAGCGGCTCAAGCAAGTCGAAGGTGATGTTCGCGGGTTGAAAGTCATTCGGGTCGGCATGCGTGATGTAGTGAACCAGCGAGCCGAGAGCAGTAGCGCGCGGAACGGGCGCAGGCTCTTCACCGCGCGCCATGCCAGCCGCATAGATCCCCGCCAGCATTCCCGTGGCAATCGATTCGGTGTAGCCTTCGACGCCCGATAGTTGACCTGCAAACAAAATGTCCGGCTGCTTTTTGAGGCGCAGGTTTTCATCCAGCAAGACCGGCGCGCAGATGTAGGTGTTGCGGTGGATCTGGCCGAAGCGGAGGAAGCGCGCGCTCTCGAGGCCGGGGATCAGACGCAGCACGCGGGCCTGCTCGCCGAACTTCAAGTGATTCTGGAAGCCGACCAGGTTGTAACTGTCGGCGCGGAGATTTTCTTTGCGCAGTTGCACTACAGCCCATGGCGTCTTGCCAGTGCGCGGGTCGCGCAGGCCAACGGGCTTCATGGGGCCAAAGCGCAGCGTGTCGCGGCCGCGGCGAGCCAGTACCTCGATGGGCAGGCAGCTTTCAAAGTAATCGAGCTTCTCCCATTCTTTAGCTTCTGCAGCTTCGGCAGCCAGCAGCGCATCGAGAAATCGGTCGAACTCCTCGCGGTCCATGGGGCAGTTGATGTAGTCGGCGGTGCCCTTGTCCCAGCGCGCCGCCATGTAGACGCGATTCATGTCGATGGACTCCGCATCAACGATGGGCGAGATGGAGTCGTAGAACGCCAGGTGGCCGGAGCCGGTAAGCCTCTCGATCTCGCGACCGAGCGCATCGGAAGTCAGCGGTCCGGTGGCGAGAATCGTGAGCGCGTACAACGTGTCGGGTTCGAGGTTTGTGACTTCCTCGCGGATGACTCGAATATTGGGCTCAGCTGCGATGGCATCGGAGATGAGCCGGGAAAACTCGACGCGATCCACGGCCAGCGCATGGCCGGCGGGGACGGTCGTCTGGTCTGCGATGCACAGCAGGGCTGATCCGGCGCGCCGCATCTCCTGCTTGAGCAACCACGGTGCCGTGTTGGGCGACTCGCTTTTGAGCGAGTTGGAGCACACCAGTTCGCCGAAGTCAGTTGTCTGATGGGCCGGTGTCAGGCGAGGTTTTCCCTCGACCATTGCGCGCATCTCGTACAGATCAACTTCGCAGCCGTTTCGAGCAGCGGTGAGCGCAGCTTCAGGGCCGGCAAGGCCGCCGCCAATTACACGAATCTTCACTTTGCGGACTCCGTCTGCGCTTCAGCAGTGACCCTGGCCAACTCCTGGAGTGCCTCGCCGGAGACGCGCACATTGCGCCATTCATCCAGGAATTCGGCTCCCATGGCTCGATAGAAGTCGATGGCCGGTGTATTCCAGTCCAGAACCTCCCACTGCAGGCGCGGGCAGCCCTTTTGGACGGCAATGGCGGCCACTTGCCGTAGCAGCGCCTTGCCGATGCCCAGGCCGCGAAAATCCGGCTGGACGAACAGATCCTCGAGGTAGATCCCCGGCCGTCCCTTCCAGGTTGAATAATTGAAAAAGTAGAGGGCAAAGCCTGCCGGTCGGCCGTCATGGTCGGCGATGAGGCAGAAATAGATAGGGTTGGGCCCGAATCCGTCGCGCAGCAGGCCCGCCTCGGTCGCGGTTACGGCATCCGGTGCCCGCTCGTAGACGGCCAGCGCTCGAATGAAGGCCAGAATCTGCGGGACATCCGCCTCGGTCGCCGTTCTGATCGTTGTTGTCATAGTTCTATTTTAGAGTGTGATACAGGCCACACGCAGCGGCCGCCCCGACGCACTACCATAGTACGTTGAGGTTGACCGTCCGAGTCTGAGAAGGAGTCCAGGCGGCTGTAACAATGCAACCTTGGGCTGGCCTCAAGCGTCAACTCGATAAAGTGTGGGTGAGGGGCTCCAGGCACGTTTGGACTCGCACTTCGTTTCGTGCCCCCTTGTGTAGGGTGTGCGATTGGATTTAACTTTGGTTCTGCCAAGAAATCCAAAGCTGCGCGTCCCGTTTTCAAGCCGCACAGGCTCGGGCCGCAGAATTAACCGGAAGATCGGGGCTTTGTGGGTTTTGTGGCGGATATGCGCTGCGAAGCAAGAGTTCGCAAGTGCGCACTTGTTGGAGATGAAGCATTGGCGCTCTTCGGGGCGTGTTAACACATACGATTTTATGAGCGCGCGGGCAGAATGTTTCGCGCAGCTCCCAAGGAGAAGAACATGAAGCGCAATTTCTCACTTTGGCTGGGCCTGCTGGCCTTCGCCCTCTTGCCCGCGTTGGCACAAGCCCCCGCTGGAACCACGGGTAAAATCCATGGTCACGTGACCAATCCCACTGGTGAGCCACAGGGCGCCGGCACGGTCAGCCTTTCCACAGACGGTGGCGCAACCTTGAAGTTCACTTTCACGGTAGCCGCGGACGGCAACTATACCGGCGAGGCGGCACCTGGTACCTATTCCGCTATTTACCGCGCGGCCGACACACCTCCCGGCAAAATGGTCGACATGTACAGGGGCGTGAAGATTGTTGAAGGCCAGGATATTGTCCAGGACATCGACATGTCGCGCGCGGAATTCGTCGATAAGATGCCGGCTGACCAGAAGAAGGCCCTTGAGGATATCAAGAAGCAGAATGCGGAAGCCATCAAGGCCAACCAGGTTATCAATAACCTGAATGCCGACCTGAGGCTCGTGAACCAGGACATCAAGGACGCCGAGAACGCTCGCGCAGAGGCAACCCAGGAACTGGGAGCAACAGGTGCACGAGAAGCGGTAGAAGCCAAGGCAACAGAGATCAGGAGCGCGAAATACACCGAGATCGATACCCTGATGACGAAAGACACCGGGCTCATGCCTGACCAGTCAATCCTTTGGACGAACCTGGCGCGCGCGGATGTTGGCCTGAAGAAGTACGACGAAGCGGAAACCAACTACAAGAAGGCTCTTGCACTTGAGTCCGCGTCCAAGAAGGCGAAGCCGGAAGTAATCGGCGTGGCCGACGCTGGTTTGGGCGAGGTTTACGCGCGGCAGGGCAAGGTTCCCGAGGCGAACGCAGCCTTTAACGACGCCGCCAAGGCCGATCCTACAAGGGCTGCTTTCCATCTGCGGAATGAGGCCGTCATCTTCTTCCAGGAGAAGAACTCAGACGCTCAGGTGAAGGCGGCCGATGCGGCTCTCGCAGTCGATCCGAATCAGCCAATCCTCTACTACATCAAGGGCCAGGGGCTTATCCAGGCCGCCACCATCGACCCCAAGACCAATCGGATCGTTCTTCCTCCCGATTGCACTGAGGCTTACCAGAGGTACTTGGCGCTGGCTCCCACCGGCCCCTACGCTATAGAGGTCAAGGGGATTCTGGATCAGGCCGGAGAGAAGGTCACCTCCAACTACAAGGCTCCCAAATCGAAGTAGCAACCTGTTTTACTCGGTTCTCTCTTGAAAGGCGCGTCCGGCTACCGGACGCGCCTTTCAGCATTTCCTGGCTTACTCATGTGGCGTCAAAAATACTCTCGTCCTCCCAAAACCTCTACAATCCATTGCATGAGTTCTCCTCCGCCCAGTTACGACGAAGCCGCGGCGCTGGTTGCCGCATACGCCGCCCAACTGGGCCGGCTCCGGCCCGTCGTCGAGCGCGTGGAACTTGGCCGCGCGCCGGGACGTGTGCTTGCGCGGCCCCTATGCGCCGATCGCGATCAGCCGCCCTTTTCCCGCTCGGCCCGCGATGGCTTTGCCTGCCGGGCGGTGGAAGCCTCGGCGCACATTCCCCTCGCTATTGCCGGTATCACACGCGCAGGCGAGGCGCCTGCCGGCGAGTTGCCGCCCGGCTCTGCGTGGGAGATCATGACCGGCGCTCCCGTTCCCCCGGGTGCCGATGCCGTAGTTATGCTCGAACATGTCGAGACATCCAACGGTCATGTGAAGCTCGAGCCAAAGCGCAACATTGCCGCGGGCGAAAACATCGTGGCCATGGGGGCGCAGGCGCGCAAGGGAGATGAGTTACTCCCCGCCGGAACAGCGATTGCGGCCGCGCAGGTGGCGCTGGCAGCGGCCTGCGGCCACGCTGCCCTTGAGGTGTTCGCCCGTCCGCGCGTGGCCATTCTTACCACCGGTGACGAAATTGTGCCGGTAAAGTCTATACCGGCCCCCGGCCAGATTCGCAATTCAAACGGCCCTATGCTGGCGGCGATGGTGGTTGCGGCGGGCGGTGAGCCGTGGCTTCTGCCCAACGCGTCAGACGATGCGCGGGCTCTCGACACCTCGCTCTCCCAGGCCATGGAAGCAGACCTGCTGCTAATCACCGGGGGCGTTTCCGCGGGCAAATTCGACCTTGTTGAGCCAGCCCTGGCGCGAGCCGGCACTCAGTTCCATTTCACCGGCGTGCGGATTCAGCCCGGCAAGCCGCTGGTCTTCGGGGAGATGCCCAGGCACCGCAACGCCGCCGGCAATGCAATGGGCCCCGCAGCAGCCAGCGCAGCGTGGCGGCCGCCCATCGCGGTGCACTCGCTGCCACTCTTTGGGCTGCCCGGCAATCCGGTTTCTTCGGCAGTTACGTTTTTGCTCTTCGCGGCGCCGGTGCTGGCTGCACTTGCTGGAAGTTTTGAACCCGGCCCGCGCTTTGCGCTCGCACGTCTCGCCCAGGGAACCGAGAAGCATTTAAAGGCCGGCCTCACGCGCTTCTTGCCCGCAAAGTGTACGTTCGGAGTCGATGGCGAGTTGCCGGAGGTGGCGCTTGTTCCATGGCAAGGTTCTGGAGATATGGCTGCGATGGCCCGCTCAAACTGCTTTGTGGTTCTGCCCGAGCAGTCTAATCACTCTGAGCCGGGCGCAATTGTCCGCATATTGCTTTACTGAGGAACACATCCCTGAGGAATACAATGCCCAAATCCTCGCGCCTCTCAAATCCGCGCCCTTCGCATCCACGTCTTTCGCATTTTGACGAAGCCGGCCAGGCCTCAATGGTGGACGTAAGCGCCAAGCAATCTACTCGTCGCTCCGCAACCGCCTCGGCCTTTATCGAGCTGTCTGCGGCCGTGCTGGCGGCATTGCCTGCCAATCCCAAAGGGAACCCGCTTGAAGTGGCGCGAATCGCCGGAATACAGGCAGCCAAGCGCACCTCCGATCTGATTCCCATGTGCCATCCGCTGCCGCTTACGCATGTTGACGTGCAGGCGAAGATTGCAAAGGGAGGCGTGAGCATCACCGCAACTGCAGCCACCACGGGCCCCACCGGCGTGGAAATGGAAGCGCTCACTGCCGCTGCCGTCGCTGCTCTCACCGTCTACGACATGACCAAGGCGCTCGACAAGGCGATCGTCATCCGAAACGTGCAGCTCGAAGCAAAAACGGGTGGCAAGAGCGGCGATTATTCGAGAAGTGCGGGTTGAGTGGAAGCTGGCGAACAGCCTTTCGCAGCAGCCCGTAGAGCCACAGATTTTGAGCGCTTGTTGTGGCGCGGTTAGAGCATTTTCGATTCAAGCATTAACAGAAATTCGGGTGCCCCATCCTTTCGCCTTCTTTTTGTCGCAAGGGTGGGAGACCACAGAAGCCCATCTCGACCGTATAGATTCAGGCCGAAAACGCGCTAAAGCCGCGCCCTTTCAAGACTGGCTTTATGCAACCAGTTCTAGTGCTGCATAGGCGGCATTGCCCCGGCGGGCGGTGGGCCACCTGGTCCGCTACCTTTCGGAATGACGAACTCTTCCGGGTCCAGATGGCCGCGATGGCAAGTCCCGCAGGTTAAAGGCGCAGCAGGCGACTCCATCTTGTCCAAATCCGCTACCTTCTTGATGTAGTTCGCCTTCATATCCTCGGTCATGGTGTACATGATCCGCGCCATCTGCTTCTCCGGCTTGGAGTCATCATCGAATTTCAGGCGCGGACGGCCGTTGGGCCCAAGGTTGTTGGGGTCGGCTGTGTGGCAGGTGTCGCAGTGTACGCCAAGCGAGCCGGCCCACCCCTCCATGATTTCGTGAATCTGCTGCCCGGTCGTGTCTTTGGGAAGCACCTTCAGGTTGGTTGGGGCGGGATAGGTGCGCGGAGGCTGGGCGCCGCCTCCCATTGGTGGGCCTTGCGGTGGGCCTTGCGGCGCCTGGGCAACAGTGGCGACAGCGAAAACGGCAGCGGTCAACAAAGCAATCGCGGCGGCGGGCGGGGACAGGGAAGTGATCTTCAAGGTGAGTTTCCTCGCGGGTTGGGATGGTTTCTACCCGATGGACGAAATTCTAACGAAGAAAGATGCTCCTGCCTACTAAACCTTTCGTCATCATCTTCCGACCGGCATTTGGCCAGTTCTTCGGACCTGACACGCAACCGTGGTTAGGCAAGGCGAAACGCAGCGGCCAATCCACCGCGTGCTTGATGCCGATGCGCGGCGTTACCAGTACTTCCCGGACCCTGAAGCCGTCGTCGCGCAACTGCAGCGGGGAGGCGGGGTCAAGCAGATCCAGGCCATTGTGGCCCAGGCGCGTGAGCCCAAGGGCCTGGCACAGGCGGCTGGGGCCGGAGGTGAGCTGCCGGACAGGCGCGCCGGGTTCAATGCCGCGATTCAACGCCATTTGCTCCAGGCCCATCTCTCCTACTGGCTCCAGCGCACGCAGCAGCACGCATCCAGCCTGTCCCTCGGCCTCACAAGAAACGTTCATGCAGAAGTAACGGCCGTAGATCGCATAAACATACGAATGACCCGCGGGGCCAAAGAGGACGCAATTTCGCGGCGTGGCGCCGCGATGGGAGTGGGCAGCCGGGTCAGGCGGGTCGTTATGCGGGCCCAGATAGGCTTCCGTCTCAACAATCCGCCCGGCAAGCAAACCGAAACGAGTGCTGTGCATCAGCACCTTTCCCAGCAACCGCGGAGCTACCCACTCCGGCGACGCCTCAAAGAAGGCGCGCGGCAGCAGCCGACCCATGGCGTCTGGCTGGGTGCCCCATTCTTCAAGCGTTTCTTGCTTTAAGCGTGGCATAGGCCTGACGGCCCCGTCCCCCACGTTTTACTTGTGCGCCTTGTTCCATTCTTTGATCAGAGCCAGCACCTCTTCCGCGTGGCCTTCGGGCGTAACCTTGGGAAAGATGTGCAGCAGCGTGCGGTCGGGGCCGATCACGAAGGTGGTCCGCTCGATTCCCCATACTTTCTTGCCATACATGTTCTTTTCCTTCAACACGCCAAACTGATTGCAGATTTTCTCGTCTACATCTGCAAGGAGTGTGTATGGCAGGTCGAACTTTGCGCGGAATTTGGCCTGGTCGCGGGGTTTATCTCGGGAGATTCCCAACACCACAGCTCCGGCCGCCAGAATCTTCTTAAATGTGTCGCGGAAACCGCAGGCCTCGATGGTGCAGCCAGGAGTATCCGCTCTGGGGTAAAAGAAGAGTATGACGGGCTTGCCGGCATAGTCTGAGAGACTAACGGTCTTGTCCTCGTCGGTTTGAAGCGTAAAGTCGGCGACTTTCTCATTGAGTTCCATGGGGAATGTCCTCGCAAGGTTCTTAGATTCATTGGAGGGCCGAACGTGGCCATCGGTTTCGATTATTTACGAGGTGGGCGGCAGGTGTCATTGATGGGCAGGAGTCTTTTGCCGGTAAAGCCCGCACTAACGGTCGTGGCGGCGCTTCTGGCCGCGCTGCCGGCCGGGGCTCAATACCCTGGGCAGGTCGCCAAGACGAGCTCGGATGTCCCCGTTGCGCTCTCAGTCGCAGTAGTGGAGTGGACCGGCGACGAAGGCCATCCCAAGACCAGCCGCCTCGTCCCTGTCAGCGTATACGACGGCCAGGTACTGCAGGATGGCGGCATCTACCTGGCGCAGCCGGCGCCACTTGCCCTCAGCGGCGAGGTGGAGTACGAACTCAAGGAGAATGGCAAGACCGTGGGCTTGTTTGATATCAACGGTGCTGGCCAGGAGCAGGGGTCGTGGGTTGGGTTCGGCGTGTGGAAGTCTCTCCCCAAGCCCAAGCTTGCGGCGACAAAGGACGCTCAGTCGGGAAGCAAAGAAGTCTGGGGCGAGGGCGTCCAGAGCGACCGGCCCACCTTGCATCGCAAGGCGCACTCCGGCGACACGTCCAGTTCTGGGACAGGGAACGGCGGTGACAACTCCGGGCAGGCTGCTGATCCGGACCGGCCAACCCTTCATAAGAAGACCTCCAGCGACGGCAGCGGCGACACAAGCTCTTCAACCACGAGTTCCAATTCCGCTCCCGATTCCGACCGGCCAACCCTGCACAAGAAGGACACAAGCGATAGCGGTGCCGATACAACCACTTCGAGCACGGCCTCTTCCAGCACTCCAGCCGACCCCGACCGGCCAACACTGCACAAAAAGACCTCCAGCGACAGCAGCAGCGACACCGGCACAGCCAGCACGAGTTCCGGTTCCGCACCAGATCCAGACCGCCCTACGCTGAAGAAGAAGAGCGCCAGGAAGGTGGAAGATGTGGGCTACGTAGAGTCGCTTCCGGACAGCACTGCTTCTGACCGGCCACATCTCATGCGCGGCAAGCCAGCCGAACAGGGTGGCGCCGTCCTACCTACGCTCATGGGCTTGCCTCCGGACATGCACCAAGCGGTAGCCGTCTCCGATGCGAAGAACCGCCCGGAGCATTTGTGGAGTTATAGCTGGTCCAACCCCGACGATGAAGTCAAAATGAAGCTAGGCATGGAAGATATTGCCCGAAAAGCCCTGGGTCTGATTCCAATCCCGCCGCTAGCAGCGCCCGCTCCCAAACGAACAGCAACAACAGCGAATAGGAAAACCAAGCCTGTGCAGACCCCTCCGCCCCCGGCGCCCCTCGTCGATGAACAGTTCCGTGTCTTCGAATTGGCCTACGGGTCAGGAGCGACGATGGTGCTGACGGCGCACACCGGCGGTCAGGGCGCACAGCAGAAGTTTGTAACGCTGGTCGCCCAACCGGACCTCTACGGTAATGTAAAAGTGCTGCTGAAGAACGTGACGGATGCCGCCCACCTGGACGATACGCCGCGCATGCGGCTGGTGGACGCCGTGGATGCAATGGCCGACAACCGGGGCGAGTTGCTCTTTGAATTGCGCGGCGCCACCCAGCGTCAGTTCGCGCTTTACCGTGTGCTGCGCGGCCAGGCAGACAAGCTGTTTGTCAGCGGGCCCGGAGCGATTGCGTCCCAGGTCAACGAATAAGCAGAACCGCTGCTGTTACATCCGATTCCAACCGGTTGGACCTTCAACGGTGGTCAGGTCCCGCAAATAGTGACTAAGATTGCTCACTTATCGCGAAAATCTCAGGAAATTTGGAAACAACCATTTGACACCAGATGCGGGCCTTATAAGACCTCTTATACAATTGGGCGTGAGAGGGGCGTAAGGCCGCTCTGCGAGGTTCTTCCCTAAACATGGCATTAGCGACAACCGTTTCTTCCCCTGAAACCGCAACTGTCGTTTCATCGAACTCGGTTCCAGCAGCGCAGGATGATTCCGCCACTACCGCGGCTCACGCTGTTCCTGCACGGCAGGAGGTTCGTATGGGCCGCGCCGCCACAACGGGCGACGGGCTTAACTGGCTCACGCTTGCGGTTATCGCCCTGTTTCACGTGGGCGCCTTGGCAGCGTTGTTCCTGTTCAGTTGGCCGCGCCTGGTGGTCATGGCGGTGCTCTATGTGCTGGCCATCAATGTCGGCATCGGAATGTGCTATCACCGCTTGCTCACGCATCGCGGCTATCACGTGCCCAAGTGGTTGGAATACCTGATGTCTATCTTCGCTACCATGTCGCTTGAGGGCGGGCCCATCTTCTGGGTTTCCACGCACCGCGTCCATCATCAACTGAGCGACCAGAAAGGCGACCCGCACACGCCGCGCGAAGGCGGCTGGTGGGCGCACGCCGGCTGGATCCTCTTCGGAGCCGCGCTGCACGCGCAAACCGAGACCCTGGCCCGCTATTCGCCTGACCTTGGCCGCGATCGCTTTCACGTCTGGCTCAGCAAGTACCACTGGCTTCCCATCACGCTGAGCGGCCTGCTGCTGCTGGCCGGCGGCTGGTTGTGGGGCGGATGGGTGAATGGCATTGCCATGGTGCTGTGGGGCGTTCTGCTGCGAGTGACGCTGGGTCTGCACGCTACGTGGCTTGTGAACTCGGCAACTCACCTGTGGGGCAGCCGCCGCTTTGAGACCCGCGACGACTCGCGCAACAACTGGTGGGTGGCACTGCTGACCGGCGGCGAGGGATGGCACAACAACCACCACGCCCACCCTGTCTCCGCGCGCCACGGTCTGGCCTGGTACGAGATCGACCCCAACTTCTGGGGCATCTGGCTCCTCGCCAAATTCGGCCTTGCCCGCAAAATTCAGGTAGCCAAGTTCGACCGCGAAAATCCCAAACCCGCCGGCTCCTGAAGCACTGCGGGTGCCCCCATCCTTGAATCGTTCTTTGATTCAAGGGTGGGATGCATGCATTTTTCATCCACAGAAAAATGGTGAAGCACACTTCGAGCGGAAAACTTACTTCCGCAGCTTCGCCCTGATCCAAAGCGTTCCGAAGCAGGGCAGCGCCACCACCAGCAGCACCAGCACTCCGGCAGGAAATCCAACATACAAGTAGCTATCCGCGAAATTGATCTTGTGGCCGCCGATCAGGTTCCACGCAAGCAGGGAGAAGATCGCAATGCACGTAGTCGCGAAAAAGGTGAAGAAAGCCGCCGCAAACGACAGCAGCAGGCTGGTAAAGAACCCAAATCCCTCAAGCGGAAAGCCCAGGATTCTCGCGCCGCCGTGCCCGTGTTCCACCGATTGCGCCATCATTTCCCGACCTCTCTCGTCTAGAATAAACGCTGATGACCAGCACTGCACAAATCGAACTCTGGCACGCGGAAAAGGTTGCCACGCAGGTCACCGTTCTCCAGGCCGGGAACGGGATTCACTACGCCGCATGGGGTGAGACACGCATCTCTGAGACGGATATCGAGCGGCTGGTGAGCGCCGTTCCCGCCGCGCTCTCCGCTGCGCTTGAGCATCGGGCCTATTACTTCGTTCCGCTGGCCATCGCAGACACCGGCGACATAATGATCGCCCCGTCGTACACGGTGGATCTGGGCGATCGCGCTATCTGTCACCGCAACGCGGTTTTCGGTTCCACCGAGGCAGTATTTCTCTCCACGCGCCTGGTGGAGGACCGCTTCGGCCTCGCCTTCGAGTTCTTCATCAACGTTGCCCACAACTTTGTGGAAACCGCCGGCGTTCCCGAAAGCTTTGCTTCGCTGGTGTGGTCGCAGGCCGAAGCTCAGGTCCGCGGAGAAACCAGCCAGGACGCCTGGGAGACCCGCCGCCGCGCCCTCGACAGTCAGGCCGGTCAAAAAGGCATCGACGAGCGCGCACGCAACAGCTTCTTCGAGTCGTCGTTCTCTGACTCATTGGCGGTTTACATGCTATCGCTCGCCGTGGACTTCGACTACCACGACCTGCGCGAGCGCGAGTACCCGCTGCTGGCTGCCCCGGCCCTTGCCGAGCGGTTGCGGCATGTCGCAGGGCTTTTCCCCACCAATGCCGGGTACGACTTTCAGATCCTCTATCGGCGCAAGGGGTAGGAACAAGGCATAACTTCCGGTTTGTCGGTCATCCAGCCAACTTAAAGACACACAAGCCACAGCCCCGAAAATCAACGATTCCGATGGATCGGCCGTGGTAGCTTGTTGCAAGGCGCTAAGATGCGAAAACTGACAGTTATCAAGCTTGTTGCACCCGTCGTACTCTTTTTCACTTGCAGCACCATCCTTAATGCCGCTTCCCGGACGGCGTGCGATCTCTTGGATATCCAGATGGCTGCCTCGCTTGCGGGGGGCAAAGTCGATGCACCAATGAATGCGGGATTCTTGTGCGTGTATGCTGATGAATCAGCGAAGACTCAGGTCATGTTTTCTCTGAGTGACGCCTCAATTCAGGATGCGGAGAGTTTCATCCAAGCACATGGCGGGGCCAAGCAGGGGGACGCCTACGAGTCGATCCCCAGCCTGCCGAGCAAGAATTTGCTTGTTGTCACAAGCTACCAAAAGCACAGCCTTACCGTTTTTGTTGGGGGGAAGGAAGCCAATCTCATCGTCCATCGACCCATGACACCGGAGTTGAAGGCCAACATGGTTCAAGTCATGAAGCGGATTTTGGCACAGCTTTAATGCCTCCATCGGCACGTTTGAGCGGTTTGTCGCCGATCCGGAAATTGTTGATCGACGAGATCTCGCTGATCGATTCATCTCAGGCCGCTATTCAAACAACGTAACGACCTTAGTACTACAGTTGTAGATCGCGGATTCCGGAGGGAGCCGGGGGCTTCAGCCCACGGAAAGAGCGCTAATTTCGAGGGCCTTC
>PKXI01000003.1 GCA_003133425.1 Acidobacteriaceae bacterium | reverse complement strand
AAGGTGCTGTGGGTGCTTGGCAATGCAGAGATCATCGATGCCACGAGAGGGACCGGTGGCGGATACCGTTTACGGCGCAAGGCGGCGGAAATCCGTTTGAGTGAAGTGGTGGAGCTGTTCGATCGCCAGAAGCCGGAACGCCGCTGTCTCCTGGGTGGCTCGAGGGAGTGTTCGGATGAGGACCCTTGCGGCGCCCACGAGGAGTGGCGGAGGGTTTGCGCAACTTATGTGGATTTTCTCGAAAAGACGACGATCGCGGAGATTACGCACCGGCGTGGCCGGCAACTGATTCCCATCGACGCGTCAAAGGCTGGAACGTGACAGAGGCAGGAGCCCGTATGAATTCGGGAAACAACCGATCGCCAGCTAGGAATTGGAGCAGATTCGCCCTGATGTGCTGGCTGGCAACGTACATCGCTGGTTCACCATTGGTGGCCCAGGAAGCAGCGGATTTCTTTCGTCAGAACTGCACCAGTTGCCACACAATTGGCGGCGGGCGGCTGACCGGCCCGGACCTGAAGGGCGTTCTCACCCGAAAAGATCGTGAGTGGTTGACGCGATTCGTTCAAAACCCGCAGGCCATGATGGACCAGGGCGACCCTTACGCCCTGCAACTGCGGCAAGCGGCCCGGGATGTCGTGATGCCCACGATCAATGGGATGAATCGCGCTCGGGCGGATTCTCTGCTGGCCCTGATCGAGGCTGAATCGAAGCTCGAGAAATCGCAGTTCGCCGGCATGCAAATCAGCGACCGGCCGTTTACGGCGGCGGACATCGACCAGGGACGCCAAATATTCATGGGCATCCAACACCTTGCCAACGCTGGGCCTCCGTGCATTTCCTGCCACACGGCGCGAGACTTGGGCGGTCTCAGCGGCGGACGGCTGGGACCCGACCTGACGCTGGTGTTTGAGAGACTTCAGGGCCGCAAAAATCTTGCCGCCTGGCTGACGGCGCCAGCCACCCCAACGATGTCGCCGGTGTTCAAGCGCCACGCCCTGAAGCCCGAGGAAATACTGCCCTTGATCGCGTTCCTCGAAGACGAAGCGCGCAAAGGGGGCGCCGATGCCTCTTCGGCTCCACTCACGTTTCTTCTGATCGGACTGGGAGGCGCGGCGCTCGGTCTGGTCCTGTGCGGCCAGGCATGGAAAGACCGATTCCGTTCCGTCCGCAAGGTGCTCGTGTTAAGCAGCATTCACCGAGGTGTAGAATGACGACCGACGGCCCATTGACGTGGATCAAGGATGAAACCGACCCGCAGTTGCGGAGTTGGGAGGAGTTCTACCGGAACCGCTGGCAGCACGACAAGGTCGTCCGCAGCACGCACGGCGTCAACTGCACGGGCGGATGCACGTGGCAGATCTACGTGAAGGACGGGATCGTGACCTGGGAGATGCAGGGGCTCGATTATCCCAGCCTGGAGAGCGGCCTTCCGCCCTACGAACCGCGTGGCTGCCAGCGGGGCATCTCATTCTCCTGGTATCTTTACAGCCCGTTGCGCGTGAAGCACCCCTACGTTCGTGGGGCGCTCCTGGATCTGTGGCGGACCGCCCGGGCCGAGCACACCGACCCCGTGGATGCCTGGAAGTCGTTGGTCGAAGATCCCGAAAAGCGTGCCCGCTGGCAGAAAGCCCGCGGCAAGGGAGGCTTCCGCAGGCTGGATTGGGATGCGGCGGTGGAGCTAGCCGCCGCCAGTTGCATCTACACCATTCAGAAATACGGTCCGGACCGGATTGCGGGATTCTCGCCGATTCCGGCGATGTCGATGATCAGTTATGCGGCGGGCGCGCGGATGCTGCAACTAATGGGCGGCGTGTCTCTATCGTTTTACGACTGGTACTCCGATCTGCCGCCGGCGTCACCCGAGGTATGGGGCGAGCAGACCGACGTTCATGAGTCGGCGGACTGGTACAACGCCAAGCTTTTGGCGGTGGTGGGGTCGAACCTCAACATGACCCGCACGCCGGACTGCCATTTTGCCGCCGAGGCGCGGCACAACGGCTCCAAGATGTGGGTCTTCGCTCCCGACTTCAACCAAGTCGCCAAATACGCCGACGAGTACATCCCCATCAACGCTGGCCAGGACGGCGCGTGGTGGATGGCGGTTGGCCACGTGATTCTCAAGGAGTGCCACCACGAGCAGCAGATCCCGTATTTCGTGAACTATGCAAAGAAGTACACGGACCTCCCCTACCTGGTGGAATTGGTGGAGCGCGATGGCGTATTCGAGGCCGGCCAACTGCTTCGAGCGAACCGCGTCCCGGGCTATGAGGGCGTCGAAAACGGCGACTGGCAGCTTCTCATGTGGGACACGGCCGAATCCAAGCCGAAAATGCCCATGGGTAGTAGCGGCTGCCGCTGGTCCAAGGACAAGGGCAAATGGAACCTGGCGCTCAAGGACGGACTCACCGGGAGCGGCATCGACCCGCTCCTGACGTTCCTGGAGCTAAGCGGCGAAGTGGTCCAGGTACGCTTCGACGACTTCGGTGAAGGGACTTCCCACCGCCGGGGTGTTCCGGTCCGGCGCATCGAAAGTGTGGACGGCCAAGTTGTCACTTTCACCACTGTGTATGACCTGATGATGGCCCAGTACGGCGTAGCGCGCGATCTTGCGGGCGAGTATCCGGCCAACTACGACGATGAGAACGCGCCCTTCACGCCGGCATGGCAGGAGAAGTACACGGGCATGAGCCGCGATACGCTGATCCGTTTCGCGAGGGAGTGGGGTGAGACGGCGCGGCTCACCAAGGGCAAGTGCACCGTCATCATCGGCTCGGGCGTGAACCACTGGTACCACAACAACCTGATGTACCGGTCGGCGATCAATGCGCTGATGTTGTGCGGGTGCGTGGGAGTAAATGGCGGCGGCCTGGCGCACTACACCGGGCAGGAAAAACTGGCGCCGGTCGAATCGTGGTCGTCGATCGCATTCGCCAAGGATTGGTTTGCGGCGTCACGGCTCCAGAACGCGCCTACCTGGCACTACATGCATACCGACCAGTGGCGTTATGAGCGCGACTACGCCGACTACCACACCATGCCGAAAAATCCGTTGATTCGCGACATAACGGGCACGCACACCGCCGACGTGAATGTGCAGGCGGTGCGCAATGGGTGGCTGCCATTCTATCCGCAGTTCGATCGCAGCCCCCTGCAAGTGGTCCGCGACGCACAGACGGCTGGCGCCAAGACGGACGAGGACGTGGTGAATTACGCCGTGGACGAATTGAAATCCCGCAAGCTGCGTTTCTCGGCCGAAGACCCCGACGCGCCGGAGAACTGGCCGCGCGTCTGGTTCATCTGGCGCGGGAACGCGCTGATGTCCAGCGCGAAGGGCCATGAATACTTCCTCCGGCACTACCTGGGGACGCACGACAATGCGATCGCCGAGGAGGTGGCCGAAGGCGCCGTCCATGACGTCGAATTCCACAAGCACGCCCCACAGGGCAAGATGGACCTCGTCGTCGATCTGAACTTCCGCATGGATACTTCGGCGCTGTATTCCGATCTGATCCTGCCGGCCGCCACCTGGTACGAGAAGGCGGACCTCAACACTACAGATATGCACAGTTTCATCCACCCGCTGTCGGCGGCGGTTCCGCCGTGCTGGGAGGCGAAGAGCGACTGGCAGATTTTCCGTACCATTTCAAAGAAGTTCTCCGAACTCGCCGCAAAGCATTTCCCGGAGCCGGTGGCGGACCTGGTGGCGACGCCCCTGATGCACGACACCGCTGCCGAGATCGCTCAGCCCGCGATCCGCGACTGGATGAAAGGTGAAGTGGAAGCCATCCCCGGCAAGTCGATGCCCCTGTTGCGCGTGGTGCGGAGAGACTATAAAAACCTCTACAACCAATTCATCTCATTCGGCCCGATGGTGCCCAAGAACGGGCTGGGCGTGCACGGAACGCACTACCGGGTGGACGATTTCTACGAGGAATCGCTGCTCACGCTGCCTCGCGTGGATTGGGACGGCAACGGCTACCCATCGCTGTACGAAGACGAGAGCGTGTGCAACCTGATCCTCCGCTTCGCCACGGTGACGAACGGCGAGTTGGCCTACCGGTCGTACCAAAGCATCGAGGAGCGAACCGGCCTCTCGCTGGTTCATCTCGCGGAGAAGAACCGTGGGGTCCGAATCACCTATAAGGAACTGCAATCCCGCATCCAGCGACTCATCAACAGCCCGATCTGGTC